>JBJSXY010000219.1:0-3668 GCA_046086625.1 Pseudomonadota bacterium
TTCTACTGCAGTAAAAGCGACAACAAGGCAGAAAATAACGATGCTGATAATCCGCTCTTTTTTTCTGCGCTTAGATTCCGCTTTTTGGAGCTTGGCCATAGGGCCCCCACCTTAGCCCGAAAGTGTCTGGCGATCCAACCCGTTTTCAGCTAGATTAGCCGCGTCATGAACCGGATTTATGCGGATTTTAATGCGACCACTCCTGTGGGGGCTTTAGCCCATCACTGGATGTCCAAAGCCTTCGAAAAATGGGGAAACCCTTCTTCTAGCCATGCGTACGGGAGACAAGCTATTGAACTTATTGAAGAAAGTCGTGTTTCCGTGGCCCGTGCAGCAGGCGTTTCTCCTTTGGAAATCGTTTTTACTTCGGGGGGCAGTGAAGCCAACACCCTTGCTTTGATGGGGTCTTTTTTTCGTAAAAACCCGTCCTTGAGGCTTTTAACAACGACAGTGGAGCATTCTTCAGTGAGAGATACGGCAGCCTTGTTAGCGGACCAGGGCGTTCCAGTGGATTATTTACAGGTTTCTCGCTCCGGAGGGGTTGATTTAGAAACGTTTCAAAAACAAGTAGCGGACTTTCGTCCTACTTTGGTTTCTGCCATGACTGCTAATAATGAAACCGGTGTCCGTTTTCCTTTGAAAGAAATGTTTCAGCTTTGCCGGGAAAAAGGGATTGTCTTACACACGGATGCTGTCCAAGCCTTTGGAAAAATTCCAACTGAGGAATGGAATTTCTGTGATTTGATTTCAATCACCGCTCATAAAATTTGGGGACCCAAAGGGGTAGGGGCTTTAATTGTGAGAAGAGGAACTCCCTTGATTGCGACTCATTACGGGGGAGCACAAGAAATCAAACGTCGAGGGGGTACTGAGAATGTGCTTGGGATTCTGGGCTTTGGAGGAGCTGCTTCAGAAATGCCGACCGTCCATGAATTAGAAAATCTTAGAAATCTCAGAGATAGTTTTGAAAAGTACCTTTTAGAGAATCTTTCTGGAGTGAGCTTGAATGGAGCCGATGCGCCGCGAATTCCCAATACTTCGAGTATCCGTTTTGAAGGCATTTCTTCCGAAGTCCTTTTAGGCGCTTTGGATTTGGAAAGAATAAGTGTTTCAGCAGGCTCTGCTTGTTCTTCGGGATCGATAAGCCCCAGCCATGTCTTACTTGCCATGGGGCTTAATAAACAGGAAGCCAAGGAGAGCTTGCGATTTTCTTGGGGAAAATCGACCACTCGAGAGGACATCGACACTGTTCTTCAAGCTGTGGTAAAGCACGTTTCACGAATAAGAGAGAGAAAAAGAAAACCATGAGTGGCGTCATTCCTAATTTTGTTCCAAAAAAGCCATCCCGAATTGTGGTGGCCATGAGCGGGGGTGTAGATAGCTCTGTGACTGCAGGTTGGTTGAAAGAACAGGGACATGAAGTGATTGGCATTTCCCTGCAACTTCACGATATGGCAGAAAAAATCGAAAACGAATTTGGAACTTGTTGTTCGCTTAGCGACATCATGGATGCTCGCCGAGTGGCTGAGAAACTTGATATTCCCTTTTATGTAAACAACATGGAAGAAGAGTTTCGAGAAGCAGTCGTCGATGATTTCATTCAAGAGTATTTAAATGGGCGGACCCCCAATCCCTGCATTCGGTGCAATGAAAAAGTGAAATTCCGGCAACTGATGGATTGGGCCCTCGATTTGGGAGCCGATTACTTGGCGACTGGGCACTACGCCACGGTTCTCCCCAATTCTGAAACCAATAAAATGGAATTATTTAAAGGCGGAGATGTAGACAAAGATCAATCCTACTTTCTCTTTGCAATGAAAGAAGAAGACTTGGCAAGAACTCTATTTCCCATTGGAAACTTTGAGAAAAAAACAGTTCGTGAGCTGGCCCTTAAGTATGGTCTTATCGTTGCGAACAAACCAGATAGTCAAGAAATCTGCTTTGTTCAGGCAAAGAGTTACAAAGATTTTATTGAAGAAGAAGTCCCCAAAGATCTTTTAAAGCCTGGAAACATAGTGGATCCGGAAGGTCGATTGCTGGGACAACATACGGGTCTTCACCAGTTTACGATTGGCCAAAGAAAAGGCTTGGGAGTTTTTGGAAAAGAGCCTCTTTTTGTTTTGGCTCTCAGAGGAAATACCAACGAAGTCGTGGTGGGCCCTGAGCAAAATCTTTTTCGTAAATCTGCCACTGTGTCTCGTTTGAATTGGATCAATGAACCGGTGACCCAACCCAAAAAAGTATTTGCCAAGATTCGGTATCGAGCCAAAGAAAGTCCAGTGGAGATTCAGCCAACCCGAGAAGGAAAACTTGAAGTCCGATTTGAAATTCCTCAAAGAGCCATTACCCCAGGTCAAGCCATGGTGTTCTACGAAGGTGAAAAAGTGTTGGGCGGAGGTTGGATAGAGGATTTATCCATTCAGTAATTATGCGAATAGCTTTTAAAACATTCGGATGTCGAGCGAACAGCAATGATACCGATGCGCTCTATCTTGAAGCAATTCGGCGGGGATACACTCCAGTCTCAGAAACTGAACCCGCAGATGCTTATGTCATCAATACTTGCACAGTAACAGAGAATGCAGACCGTGATGCTCGTCATCAAGCTCATCGATTCAAAAGACAGAACCAAGGCGGGTTAGTAGCTTTAGTGGGATGTTATGCACAAGTGGGAAGAGAAGAATTGCTGAAACTTCCAGAAGTGGATTTTTTAGTGGGAACGGCAAATAAGTTTAAGACTCTGGACTATTTTGAAGAAGCGTTTAGAACGGGCAAAATTGAGAAAGACCGAGTTGAATTAGCAAAAGGGTTTTTACCAGAGCACTTTCCAGGTTCTCGAAATGCACGAGCCACGATTAAGATTCAAGATGGTTGTAACTACAAATGTAGTTTTTGCATTATCCCAGAGGCTCGGGGCCGAAGCCGAAGCCTTCCCCTTCAGACCGTTCTGCAGCAAGTTCGAGATGCTCATGAACAAGGCTTTCAAGAAATTGTTCTAACCGGAATTCATTTAGCTCATTATGGGTGGGATCAAAATACAGATTTAGCGAAACTGCTCGAAGCTATCTTTGAGATCAAAAACGGACCGAGAGTTCGAGTGAGCACGCTCGATCCTTTTGAAATCCCGGATAATCTCATTGATTTGTTAAGACATGAGCCTCGTCTTTGCCCCCACTTTCACATTGCTCTGCAAAGTGGGAACGATGAAATTCTTCGAAGTATGCGAAGGCTTTACAAGGCCCATGAATTTACGGATGTCTCTGTAAAGCTAAAAAATGCCAATCCCGATACGTTTGTAGGAGTAGATGTGATTGTCGGTTTTCCGGGGGAAGGAGAAAATGAATTTCAAGATACCGTCAAACTTTTAAAGAATTCTTATTGGACGAAGCTTCATGTGTTTTCTTTCTCCGCTCGTAGAGGAACAGTGGCTGCTGAGTTAACTCCCGCAGTTCCTGAAGCTATCATTGCTGAGCGCTCTAAAATTCTGAGAGACCTCAGTGAGAAGCGCTATGAAATGTTCTTAAACTCTCAAATCGGCAAGGAAAAGGCTGTGGTTTTTGAAAAGCTAAGCAAAGGGAATGAATTGGTTTGGCAGGGACATACCGAAAATTATATTCCAACCCTGACTGTTTCCACGGATGCCCAATCAAAAATGCTAAGAAAGTTAA
>JBJSXY010000220.1:0-2069 GCA_046086625.1 Pseudomonadota bacterium
TCTTCCGTTGGAAAAATTGTTCTTTCAGAGCTTAGACAGTACTGCTGAAGCTCTGAAAAAATAGATTTCCGAATGGGATAATCTTGAGCATGCAAAATTACTTGTTTCGCCAACCGATCTTTTACATTGATAACGACAGGCGCTTTTAAATTCGCTGTCATCTTTGTGGGGTCGGTTGGAATAGTAATAATCGAAAATACTTTGGCATGCTTCAAATCTTTCATTCGAATCATTTTCATGTCTTCATCGATCATTTCCACTCGATAATTTCTTTCAAGGATCTGAGGTTCGAGGAGCGGAAAAGCGACAGTAGGCTTTTTGAGGGCTTGTAACCAGATGAACAAGGAATCATCTGCTCTTTCCACCAAAACATATTGATCAATTTTTGAAAACCCCAACATCCCTTCCGGAAAAGTAATGATGTCGTTTTCAGATACAGCAATACTCCCAAAGCGTGATGTTTCAATCATCATAAGCCTATGGCTCCTAGAAAAAGGATTTTATTGGGAAAAACCTGTTATATGAAAATGCTAACTGGCTCGAGAGGTCTTAGCAAGGGTTTTTAAGACAGGCATAGAGCTTTCAGCTGCCGCTTTGTTGGCATCCTGAATCGCAATGTAGACTTCTTCTCTGTGGATTTTAGTATCGCGCGGCGCTTCAATACCGAGTCGAACTTGTTTGCCTTTAATCTGAACGACCACGATTTTAATATCGTCGTCGATGGCTACGCTTTCACCGAGTTTTCTAGTCAATACGAGCATAGAACTTTGGCACCTGCTTCACAGATACCTTCGGGATAAAAATAGGAAAACTTAAGGACGAAACTATGAAGTTTTTAACGCGCAGTTACTTAAGAAGAGCCCCGACAGGATCTTCATTGAGGACTTTTCGGTTGGTTTCAATGGCAGCTCTGAGCACCGTTTGGTCTCTAACAAGCTCTGAGAATACTTTTACGGGATCCGCATCTTCTAACTCTGAAATAACCTTCTGGCCCTGCTCCTGCTGGATCTGGTGCGAATCTAAAGCCTTTTGAATCTCGGTCATGCTCCCGGCAATTTGGCTTCGGCCCAAGGACAATTGATCGACTATCCCTGTCAAACCATCTAAACTAGCTCGGACGTTTTCAATATCCCCTTCTCTTAATCCAGCAAGAAGCGTTTGATACGTATCAATTAAATCAACACCTCGTTGAAGCCCTTCGCCGAGAATGATTTGAGACCCCGACAAATTCACGGGAACTTTGAGGTTACGATCGATTTCTACTTCTATTTTGCCACCATCGCCTTGAAAACGCCCATCCGCATCGAAAGCTTTTTGCTGGCTTTGGTATCCCCCAAAAACAGGTCGATGTCCAAACTCCGTATTTAAAGCTTGAAGCACATTTTGAAATAAACCCTCAACTTCCGGAAGCACCCGATGATATTGCTCAGGACCGACGGATGCACTCCCGCTCGCTTCAATGGCAAGCTCATGGGTTCGCCCCACCAGTTCTTGCAACTGCGCCAGTGTATTATCAGAGGCCGTTAAGAAACTATTCGCAAATTTTGCATTTTTTGCAATCCCTTCGCGAATGCTTAAATCATCTTTCAAATTAGCTGCCACAGTCCACTGGCCGGGCGCCTGAGAAGGACGAGTCACTTCTTTTTGAGTTGCTGCTTTAGTGGATGAACTCACTTCGCGCTCTCTCGCCGTCGTAATATGGTTTTGCGCATTTGAAAAAAGTTGAGAAGTAGATATTCGGCTCGACATAGTTTAGTCCTTTAGAGTTAGGATAGTTTCTAAAAGGCTTTCTCCTACTTTCATGGCCTTTGCAGAAGCATTGAAAACGGTTTGATACTTGATCATATCCAGTGCTTCCTCTTCTAAGTTAACTCCAGCAAAGGACTGACGGTAATTTTCCAACTGATCCACAATGGCGCGTTGGTGTTCAAACATCTGAGTTTCATGTTGAGTGCTAATTCCTACTTGAGAAACCAAATTATTGACCGATTCGTTGACAGTGAGAGTAGTAGTCCCGCCAAGCTCACCCGCCGGAAGAATCTTCTCATTTTGGATTTCCGCGATACTGA
>JBJSXY010000221.1:0-5727 GCA_046086625.1 Pseudomonadota bacterium
AAAGAAAACTCGCAGAGCTTCAAAACTTCTCCCAAAACACATCAAACCCCACAACGCCTCCGACTGAACTATCGTCAGCAAAGCCTTCAGGACGTTTCAATTGAAAATAGCCTTCAGAAATCTGGACCCAACTCCAAAAGTAAAATCTATTTTGGAACGTCTAAATTTCTCGATTTCAGTTGAATCGGAGGCCGATGTACTTTGCACCAAGCTGAATACGATGGCGTTGCCTCACCCCATTAATCATGCAGTTTCGGTATTTTTTGTTTCCGAAACATTAATTCACTCATCGCAGTTTCAAAGGTTACTGGCAGAAACTTCCCAACCGGCATTTGTTTTCTCTTCAGAAAACTGGGAGGATGTTCTAGCCTGCGCACTTCCCACAGTAGGCGCTTTTCTGAATTTGAAACGTTTGACACAAAAACAACATAATCAGATACAACACTTGTCGAACCATACCGATCAATTAGTGAATCAATTCAATTCTGACCTAGAGCTTGCGACAAAAATTCATCATCAACTCCTTCCCTCTTCAGATCTTCATTTCCCAGGGATAACTGTCACAAGCAAGTATCTGCCAGCATCTGGTTTGGGTGGAGATTACTTTGATGTGTTTGAGCTCCAAGACAAAAGAAATCTGGGAGTATTGATCGCGGATTCTCAAACACATGGAATGGCTTCGGCTCTGTTATCCACGCTTTTAAAACTTCGATTAGACGAACTTAAAGCATCAGGATCCTTACCGCAAAACCTGATGAATCACTTGAATCAAGAACTTTTTTCAATCCACCAATCCAAGTTGCCTGGGCTGGATCTGGTGTTTGGAGTCATTGACAGATCTACTCTCACTTTTGAATACTCGTCCGCTGGCAGTCTAAGACCTCTTTGTTGGAAATATCCGAGTTTCTCCGAAGTCCCCTGTACTGAAAATCCCCCCTTGGGTTCAGAAGCAAATCATCAATTTAAAACGAGCTCTATTCAGCTAAGACCCGGAGACTTGTTATTTTTCCATACAAATGGATTAGAAGCGGTATTTGGAAAATCCGGGAAGGCCTTTAGAGATGACTTAGCGAGCGTTTTTAAGTCGATAAAACAAATGGCGCCCCTAGATTTTCAAACAGAACTCTTAGCGAAAATAAGTCAGTATCGAGAATTGCAGTCTGATATTCCTGATGACATCACGCTCATACAGCTTTTTATTGATAAAAAGACATTGTATTTAGCTCAATCTAAATAAATTCTCGGAACTCGGGAAGATAGACCACAAAGAATTTCATAGGGAATCGTTCCTGCCCACTGAGCCACTTCGCTAGCCGAAATCTCTTGCCGACGATCCGAACCGATTAATACCACTGAGCTTCCATCTCTGACGTCAAGGCCCGTGGAATCTACCGCGATTAAATCCATAGAGACTCGTCCGCGAACGGCTACTTTTTTACCGTTAAGGATCACAAACCCTTTATTAGATAGCGAGCGGGGATACCCATCAGCATAGCCAATAGAAACAATAGAAATCTTTTCTGCCTTCTTCGCACGATAGGTTCTACCGTATCCAACCGTATCACCTCGCTTCAGTGTTTTGCTCGTAATCACTCGAGCTTTCCAAGACAAAATGGGGTTTAGAAGCTCAGAGCCCTTCAAATTGGGATTGGGTGAAATTCCATAAAGAGTAAGTCCAGGCCGAACAGACAAAGAGGATCCCAATTTTCCTCTCAGTATAGCCGAGGAATTAGCTAAATGAATTTTAGCATCTGTATGAAGTAGCTTTCTCTCCTGCAGTTCCCGATAAACCTCTTCAAATAACCGCATCTGCTCATCAGTAAAAGACGATGTGGATTTATCGCTTTCGGCAAAATGAGTCCCCAATCCAGAAAGCTTGATATTCATCTTTGTTAATAATTGAATGGCTTCAGGAAGTTCACTTGGCAAAATGCCTAACCGATGCATTCCTGTATCAATTTTGAGGTGAATTTCGGGAAGTGATTTTCGAAGTTGAAGACTCTTTAAATGATTCAAGGAATGGATCACTGGGATTAACCTAAACTTAACAAACGCCTCTGCTTGGTGTGGCCAATAGCCTGAAAGAACAATAATAGAGATGGCGTAGGGAATTTTTTTTCGAAGCTCAATTGCTTCCTCTAAAGTAGCGACAGCTAAAGTATGACAACTTCCTCGGGTAACCAGCGCCTTCGACACAGGGATCATTCCATGGCCATACGCATCTGCTTTTACGATAGGAATGATTTCTTTCTTTGAGAGCGTTCGTAGGGTCACAAGATTTTTAATGAGGCTAGAAAGACTCACCTCGGCAACCGTACGATAGGGAAATTGATAAAGCGTGGCCATACCGAATTTTCCCAAGCTTCCTGCAACTCGTCTAGGTGTTTTCTCATGAGTTAATTTCCTGGTGGAAAGCCTAGGTGACTTCGTTTATAAATCGCTTGGAAAGGTTTGAAGAGACAATCGCTGCCAGGTTTTCTGGTAGAGGAAAGTCCGGACACCAAAGAGCACCGTAGCGGGTAACGCCCGTCCAGCGCAAGCTGCGGACCAGCGCAACAGAAAGGAAGTACAGAGCTTTGACCTTCGGGTTGGGACTCATCGGGTTGGCAAGCCGATGAGAAAGAGGTTTCTCAAGCTGCTGTAGTGAAATCAGGCAAGCTCTACGGGGTGCAAGGTCAAATCGTGAAGTGCTGCAGACTGTCCGTTTAGGAAAGTTTGCCCCAAGTGACTCGCTTGGTAACTTCCAGGTAGACTGCTAGATCATCCAGGCAACTGGGCGACCAGAGGAATGATTGTCAGAGAGCTTTAGCTCTTTCACAGAATCCGGCTTACTTTCGAACCTTTCTTTTTTTAAGGAGGCTTTCGTGCGAGCTGTTTGGTGGTCAATTACTGGAGCTATAATTGTGGTTACACTTATCACTTGGACGGGTCCCACTTTGATTTCATGGTGGTTCACTCCCCCTGTCGACACTTTATTCAACTGCAAAGGACCCATCGAGTGGTCTTTAAGAAGATTTCAATGGGCGCAACTTGCCGGTCTGATGATGGGGGCCCTCATCGGACTCATTGGGAGCTTTGCTTTTAAACGAAATCACTGAAGCTCAGTTGACCGAACTTCAGCGCTGTCTCCACGAAACTCGTAGAGATTTTTAAAACGTACTTCTTACATCACGGTTGAAACTGTTAATTCTGTTTCCATCGCAATACTCGCTACAGGATTCTCTTTCGTTCCCAAATTGACCGTGCTGACATCTTCAACATTTAACTTCACATTGTATCCCCAAAGAACTTGCACCTGTTGTGGTAACACAGTCGCACTTTCAATATAGGCTCCCCGACCTTGAAATTGTCCTCCGTAACGGTGGGCAACGGTATAAGTAACGTCATAAACGGTCACTCCATAAAGATTCACTCCATAATGACGAAAGGATCGAAATTGGAGAGAGGAAAAATTTTCTAAATCCTCGGCTCTTACCCCCGCTGGAAGAGCATTCGCATAAGAAGAGTTCACTTTTACTACGGGCCTTCCGTTTTCAACCACAGTCCAAACTTTTTTTCCGAGGTTTACGATTTTATCAACAACCACGGAAGCCAAATCCAACTCTTCCAAAAGGCCTCCTGAGTTTTCATTAGAAGGACCGGTTTCTCTTCTTCGCAGCATCCAATTTTTAGCTTTTTCTTTTACGGGCAGAGAAGTTTCAATTTCTTCTCTGACGTGCGAAACACCTTGTTCATCAATGAGCAATTCGCTTTGAGCCGCTCCACAGACCATTTGAAAAACGAGTAAACCAAGTAACCACTTTTTCATGCGCTCCCCTTGTAACAGGTTATGAGTTGATGGCAGGGTCTTAGCGCGAAGCGTTATCTTTGTCAATCAGCCCCGATTCGAGGCTTAACAAGCTGAGTTCCTGAGCTTTTTCGACAGTCTGCCATTCGAAACCCGGGATGGGTCTTTCCTGAGCTACCTCGAGTTTGAAAGCGGAATAAACTAAACTCTCTCCTTTAAAATCTAAACCCGATCCGATTCCCACTAATTCATAACGTTTTTCATTCAGTTTTAACTCGCAAATAATAGACTTCACCGTTTTCTCCCATGTCTCTCCCCCGGCAAGTTCTTTGAATGGAAACGACTTTTCTTTTCCCCTTCGATCGATAAGGAACTTTCCCCCCGAAGATAAAACAAGTAAAAAAACTCCCACTTTGGGATATTTTTGCTTTCTGTCATCTAACAAAAGGAACTCCTTTGAAATTGAGCGCATCGTGCACACGAATGGTGTGTGACCGAAGCATCGGTGTGGGAATTTCGTTGAATCCAAACCATCCCCACGCATCGACTTCGTGATTTGGGTTCAATTCACCTTCAAACTCAGTAACCATAAAAGTAGCCACCACAAATTGCCCATGAAATGCCCCATAATAAGGGGTAGGCGTTACGGTCAGCTCAGGATCCGAATACATTCCCAAAAGACATGATTTCTTCACGATTAATCCCGTTTCCTCAAACACTTCCCGAGTCATCGCAGTTACCCATTTCTCTCCCAGCTCAACATGCCCCCCAGGCAAACACCATTTTCCGCCCTCTCTAATTTGAGCGGAACGTCGAGTAAGTAAAATTTTTCCGTTTTTAAGGATAGCTGCATTCGCCGCTGGCACTGGGAGAATGGGACGTTTCATTTCTGTATCCTATCACAGAGGAAGAACGGATTTTGCCATTCTCAGGTTTTTCCACTAAAGCCTTCTCATGTCTTTTGAGGTTATAAAATCAGATGGATTTGCCCGTTATGGAAAACTTACCCTTTCCCACGGCATTGTCGAAACCCCAGTCTTCATGCCGGTGGGAACTTACGGCGTCGTAAAAACACAAACGCCCGATGAATTAAAAAATCTTGGCACTCAGATCCTTTTAGGAAACACTTACCACCTCTATTTACGGCCGGGACTGGAACTACTTAAACAATTTGGCGGACTCCACTCCTTTATGAATTGGAATGGCCCTATTCTTACCGATAGCGGGGGCTTTCAAGTCTTTAGTTTAGGTTCACTTCGAAAAATGTCTGAAGAAGGAGTACTTTTTAGATCGCCTCTTAATGGCGATGAGATTTTTCTAACCCCCGAACTTTCCGCAGAGATTCAACAAGTCATCGGATCTGACATTGCGATGGTCTTAGACGAATGTATTTCTCTTCCAGCGAAAGAGGAAGATGTTGAGAATGCCGTACGCCGAAGTGCCCGATGGGCAGAACGTTTTTTTAATTTTCCCAGAAAATCGGGGCAAAAAAGATACGCTATTCTGCAAGGAGGAACTTCTCTAGCTTTTAGAAAATTGTCGTGGGAATTAACTCAAAACTTTCCGATGGATGGCTTAGCAGTGGGGGGACTAAGCGTGGGAGAGCCACATCAGGAAATGATTCATGTTCTTGAGGGTTTAGCACCTATTCTTCCAGTCATTCTTCCCCACTATCTGATGGGGGTAGGGACTCCTCGGGATATTTTGGAAGCCGTCCGATGTGGAATCGATCAGTTCGATTGCGTTCTGCCCACCCGAAATGCACGGAATGGGGGATTTTTTACTCCCAAAGGGTTGCTAAACATTCGAAACTCTGACTACAAACTCGATTCAACACCTATTGATGAAAACTGCAGTTGCGAATGCTGCCAGCACTATTCAAGGGCCTATTTACGTCACTTATTTCAAGTCAAAGAAATACTTGGATGCCGCCTTGCAAC
>JBJSXY010000222.1:0-8120 GCA_046086625.1 Pseudomonadota bacterium
GTTACAACGGAATCAGCGACCCTAAAGACATTCTTATCGATGGCCTCAAACGCCTAGAATACCGCGGTTACGATTCCGCTGGTATTGCCATTCTTGAAAAAGAACACGTTGATGTTTACCGTGCCAAAGGTCGAATCCAGAAACTCGAAGATAAGCTCGTTGGAAGACATTTTGATGGCTCATTGGGTATTGGCCACACTCGCTGGGCCACTCATGGAGCGCCTAACGAAATCAACGCCCATCCCCACCGAGTTGGAGTAATTACTTTAGTCCACAATGGAATTATTGAAAATTACCTAGAACTAAAACAGATTTTAAAAACCCAAAACAGAAAAATCACGAGTGACACGGATACTGAAATAGTGGCTCATCTTTTTGATATAGAAATTCAAAAGGGCGCCACGCTCCAAAAAGCTGTTCAGACCGTTATCCCGCAACTAAAGGGCTCTTATGCTTTTGTGGTAATGAATGACCGAGAGCCGGAAGTGCTCTTAGGGGTTAGACGTGGGGCTCCTCTGTTGGTTGGTTTGGGAGAGAAAGAAAATTTTTTAGCGTCGGACGTTCAAGCAATTCTTCATCGAACTAACAAAGTGATTTATCTCAACGATGAAGAATATGTCGTGTGCAAAAAAGGATCAGTCGACGTTTTTGGGTTTAACGGAAAACCTGTTCAATTTGAAGTAAAGAAAATTGAATGGACTGCGGATCAAATGGAAAAAGGCGGTTATCGCCACTTTATGCTGAAGGAAATTTACGAACAGGGCCAAGCCGTTGCGAGCACTTTAGAAGAAAAAATTGATTACAAGACGGGTTTAGTCTCAATAGCTGAACTTCAAAAGCACCTCGCTCTTCTGAAACAAATAAAAAACATTTCTATTGTTGCTTGTGGAACTGCACGCCATGCGGGCTTGATTGGGAAATACTACCTGGAGAAATTTTCACGAATTTCTGTTGATGTTGATTTTGGCTCAGAGTTCCGTTATCGAGACCCCATTTTGGATAAAGAATCCTTAACGATTCTTATTTCTCAATCGGGAGAAACTGCCGACACGCTTGCAGCTCAAAAAGAAGCCAAATCCAAAGGGGTCAAAACCTTGGCCATTTGTAATGTGAGGGAAAGTACCTTAGCTCGGGAATCTGATATCGTTATTTATACCCAAGCAGGTCCCGAAATTGGGGTTGCATCCACCAAAGCATTCACCACCCAACTGGTTGTTCTTTACTTAATTGCCATTCAGATCGGACTTGTTCGAGGATCGTTAACGGAGGAACAAGCTCGGGAATATACAACAGAAGTACAGAAACTCCCTTTTCTCATCGAAAACACTTTAGCTTTGGACCAAAAAGTAGAGAAAATTGCGAGCCATCTTCAGAAAAAGGATTTCTTTTTTTACTTGGGAAGAGACGTTAACTATCCCATTGCTTTAGAGGGCTCTTTAAAACTAAAAGAAATTAGTTATGCGCATGCCGAAGGCTATCCAGCTGGAGAGATAAAGCATGGCCCGATTGCTCTTATCGATAAAAAAGTAGCGACGATTATTTTATCTCCTCTTGCAAGTTCATCCGAAATCAATCCAGATTCGACCAGTCCCGTTCTGTACGAAAAAATGATGAGCAATCTTCAAGAGGTTAAGAGTCGCGGAGGAATGATAGTGAGTGTTGGAACTGGAGAAGACAAGAAACTATCAGCGGAATCAGATTTCTTTTTGGGAATTCCTAAAACGACTTGGGCTCTTAATCCGATTCTATTAACAATTCCTCTGCAGCTTCTTGCCTATCATATTGCGGTTGGTAGAGGCGCTGATGTTGATAAGCCTAGAAATCTAGCAAAGAGTGTAACCGTAGAGTGAGTTTTGATTTCTGATTAGGAAACAGCGAAAGCGCATAGAGCCAATTTGGGTAAGCCGTTTTATAAAATCCATAACCTTTATTTTTGTAGTCGGTGCAAAGCTTTTCCTGTCGGCTGAAGTTAAAAGCTGGCACTCCCGATCTTAAAAACTCTTCATCTATTATTTCTGACATGCAAAAAAATGGAAGGCCTGATGCGGCTTTTAACACGCGATTCACTTTTTCCGGATCAGATGCTCGGATAAAAATGGGAACATCTCCAATGGGTTCCCATCGTTTGGAGCCAAATGGTTCCCCCTCTTTGAGCACCCCATTTTTTAGAAAGTAATCGTTAAGCGCAGGTTTGTGATCTCCGTAAACTATAAATAGAGTATCTGGATGCACTTTTGATACCTGGTCAACAAATTTAGAAAGCTCTTGAATGGCTTTGGCCGCTCTCGTTCGATAATCTCGCGCTCCTAAATCCCCCCGGTTGTTTTCGTAGGGCCCGTGAGTATAGACAGTAGTAAGATACATAAAAAGAGGCTCATCGTGATGTTCTTTTAGAGCTTTTAAGGCATGTTCGTAGAGAATCGAATCCTCAGGCCAGCCAGACCATTCAGCTTCCATGTCTTGAATGCCAACAAATTTCTCAAAGCCAAATTTCGGATTAACAATATGTCGGTGCCAAAAATGCTTATCGTAGTTGTGCAGAGCAATGGTTCGATAGCCCAAATCTAACAAGTGCCGAGGAAGCGCGTGAGCCTTTTTATCAATCGATGAAGCATATTCCTGATAAATGACCCCTCTGAGTGTTTCATTTTGAGCAGGCAATCCAGTTAAGACCTCAAAGGCGGCATTAGGAGTTGCACCGCCGTAAGCCGGCGAAATGGAACGAAACTCGCCAAAGCCCCGTTTTCTTAAAGGCTCGAAAACGTCAGAGAAATTATTTTTGTCAAACCAACAAGACTCACACAAAACCAAAATGATTTTCCGAGGCCTTGAAAAGTTTTGTATGTTATCCTCGGATATCTTTCGAAAAAGCTCTTTATGTTCATCGGTGGGTACCTCAGGCATTTTTATTTTGCTAGTGAGAATCAAATGGTAGGGCAACCCCACAAACCTCACGTTCTTCACCCAATTAGGACTCAAGCCGATCACGCCGTGCTTTTCTAAAAGGTTATTGATTGATTTTGCCAGAGGATTTGGAAGAGCAATCAGATGGGTATAAAAAACAGTGGGGAAAAAAAGAAGAGCCAAAGCAAAATAGAACAGCCTTCGGGCCGACGAATTTCTTATCAATCTTTTGTCTATTTGGTAGGAAACAAGCCATCCCACTAGAAACACGATAATTAACCCGATATGCCAAGAATGCAGATAATGAGTGATAATTGATAAATTAGTGGGCTCTGAAATATCTGCCCAAGAAAGTGCTTCGAAAAGAATAGAGACCTTTGTCATGTGAGCAATATTTAGAGCGGTTTCTATGCTGGCCACCAAGAAGAATGCACAAAGAGGCCCCAAAAGAACCCTAGATGCAAAATAAAAAAACAAGACTGGAAAACAGGAAACCACAAGAGATAACCAGCGCGGGCCCTGATCGCCGTAAAAATCAAATCCCTGGACGAATTTCAAACAGATGAAATGAACTAAGACCAAAAAAAGAAATGTCACTCCATCTACTAATCGAGCGAAAGTTTTCGATCGGTAAGCAGTCATAAGCTTAAATTTTACCATGATTTGAGGTGAGAGGCTTTGACGAAGCGAGTAATTTCTAACCAGTGGGAAAGAACCACATGAGATTTATTCTCTAATTCTGATGGTGGCGGTTCAGGAGTTTTTGAGCTTAATAGTATTCCCGTCGCACCCACGCGCATTCCCAAAAGCACATCAGTCCATTTATCACCAATCGTATAGCTATGACGCAGGTCAATCTGGTGAGTTTTCGAAAGATCCCGAATCAGTTTTGTTTGAGGTTTACGACACTCACACTGATCTTCTGGTTTATGTAAGCAGTAAGCAAATTCACGAATTTCGATTCCCGCTTCCTTTAATAAATAACAAACCCGATCATGAACTTGTTTGAATTCGTGATCCTTTATTATTCCTCTCCCTACTCCTGATTGATTGCTGACCACGAAGAGTAAAAAGCCAAGTTTTTGAAATTCAAGAAGGGCCTCTTTAGCCCCCTCTATCCAACGAACTTTTTCTGGATCGCGCGGATAATGCATATCCTCAATGAGGGTTCCATCTCTATCTAAAAAAATGGCGGGCTGACTCAACTATAAAACCTTTTTCTTTAGAAGATCGTAAACGTGAATAACGCCCGTTAAACGGCCTTCATCATTTTGAACAAGCAACTGTTGAACGGAGTTTTTCTCAACTACTTCCCGCGCATCAACCACAAGCGAATTTTCGGAAATAAATTTAGGATGACTGGTCATGAAATCTCGGGCCTTTGCCAATTCATTCATTTTTCCTGATTGGATAAATCGCCGTAAGTCTCCATCCGTAATCACTCCCAAAACCCGTTCATTTTCCATAACGACTGCTAATCCCAAACGTTTTTCAGTCATGGTCAATAATACATTTTGCCAACGATCTTCTGGACTCACTTTTGGAATAGAATCCCCCGAATGCATGAGGTCCTTTACTTTGAGCCAGAGCCTTCGTCCGAGAGATCCCCCCGGATGGAGTCTTGCAAAATCATTTTCAGTAAATCCCCGTAGTTGCATGAGTGAGACAGCTAAGGCATCACCCAACGCTACCATCAAAGTGGTCGAAGTGGTTGGAGCTAAATTGAGGGGACAAACTTCTTCAGAAGTATAAACAGAAAGACTCAAGTCACTTTGCTTCGACAATGAGCTTTCTCGATTCCCTGTAACAGCAATTCGAAAAACTCCTGAATCCTTAGCATGTCTTACAATAGTACCGAGCTCTTCCGTTTCTCCGCTATAACTCAGTGAAATCAAGAGGTCTTGAGGATGCATAACCCCCAAATCCCCATGAGATGCCTCGGCAGGATTGATAAAGTAAGCTTTAGTTCCTGTACTTGCAAAAGTGGACGCCCATTTTCGGGCAATAAGACCTGACTTTCCAATTCCAGTTAGTAAAACAGTCCCCCGACACTGAAGAATTTTCTCGCAAGCAACAGAAAAATTAGAGTCAATGGAATCAACAAAGAAGGCAAGAGCTTCTGCTTCTTTTTTCAAAGCCATTTTTCCTAAGGAAATGATCTCGCTTTGATTCACTTTGAACTTCCTCCAAAAGCCGCCATCGAAATTCTTTTGGTTTTTTCCATTAAAGATTCAAGTTGATCTAAGGGCCAAGCGTTTGGACCATCTGATTTTGCACGTGAAGGATCAGGATGAGTTTCAGCAAAAAAACCAGACACCCCAACAGCTGCTCCAGCGCGTGCTAAATAGGGTACTGCTTCTCGAATTCCACCGGTAGTTGCCCCCTCCCCTCCCGGGAGTTGAACTGAATGAGTAATATCTAAAATCAGATCTGCTCCACTTTTTTCCATTTGGGGAAAGGCAGCAAAATCGACTACCAAGCGTTGATACCCAAAACTTACTCCACGCTCCGTAATCCAAAACTGTTTGCCACCAAAACTTTCTAATTTACTCACCATCTGAGAAATATTCGCTGGCCCCAGAAACTGGCCCTTTTTGATGTTGATTGGTTTTCCAGTTTTGCAGGCTGCTTCGATTAAGTCTGTTTGCCGGCACAAAAAAGCAGGGATCTGAAGTATATCTACTACTTCCGCTGCAACTTTTGCTTGCCAAGATTCGTGAATATCCGTCAATAGGGGTAGTTCAAATTCATGCTTTACCCACTGGAGAAGCTTCAGGCCCTCTTCAATACCCGGCCCCCGAAAACTCTGATGCGAGGTTCGATTGGCTTTATCAAAAGAGGCTTTGAAAACCACCGGAATTTGATGCTTTTCTGAGATAAATTTCAATTTCTCCGCAACTTCAGAAAGCAAATCTCTATCTTCAATCACGCAAGGCCCTACAATCCAAAAAGGATTGGCCTTTCCCCCTGTTTGAAGTTTGGTCTTAAGCAAGTTCATCGGCCCCATCCTAGAGAAGCTTTTTAGTGATATCAATCACATTATTTGCTCCACGAGCCGCCCCACTTCAGCCCCTAAACTAAGAGATGCGGTTAACCCAGGGGATTCAATCCCTAAGAGATGGATATACTTTCCATGAGCTTCTAAGAGAAAATCGGGGTGGGCCTTTTCATTCACAAAAAGCTTCGGTCTTAACCCAGTAAATCCCGGAGATAAATGCTCGAGCTGAAGCTTTGGAAGATATTTCTGAGTTTGGGACAAAAACGAGGACTTTAAAGCATCCCAATCACATTCGAGATCCGAACCCCAGTCCGTATCGGGTCCCAGCCGGGCATTTCCCTTAAGATCGGGGGTTAAGTGAATGCCCAGTCCATCTTTTTCCGGAATCGGATAAATCAGAACCTGCAGGGGTTCTTTAAAAAAAGACTTAATAGAAAAGTAGCGACCTCGACAAAACCGGTGTTCAAAGCGATCTGTTCTTAAAACTTCACTGGTAATTTTGGCAGCTAATCCGCCAGCGGAATTAATCAAAATCCTCGTTCGTATCTGCAGCGTTTTATCTCTTTCTCTAACCTCGACAACCCAGGGATCTCTCTCCACTACTCTCAGAAACTCGGTCTGATAGGAGATCACTGCTCCTTTATCCTTGGCTTTACTCTCCAAACATTTCAAATAAAGATGAGAATCAAATATTCCTGAGAGGGGAAAATAGAGAGCCGATGAAGCATTCACAAACGGGACTTTTCGTTTTAACCAATCAGAACCCAGTCTTTGAAAAGGAACAATTTCATATTCGCAATGGACTGCTAAGTTTTCCAAAGCCTCTTCCTCAGAATTACAAGTCGCAATGACATACTTCCCACATTGACGATAAGGAATCTGATTTGCCTGGCAAAATCGGTAAAGCTCATTGCGTCCAATCTTACAATGTTCCGTCTTTAAGGCACCGTGGGGATAGTAGATTCCACTGTGAATCACTTCGCTGTTTCTGGAGGAAGCCTCTTGTCCAAAAGAAGTATGCCTTTCAATGAGAACTCGCTTTAAATTCGAAGGAACTTGGTTCAGACAGCTCAAGCCGACTGCCCCTGCTCCAATAATTAATACATCGGTTTCAATCATTCTTTTCCTGTTGGAGAAATTCTCTTAAAGAGGTTTTCCAGCTTCCAAGATACTGAACTCCTAATTGCTTCTTAAGTTTTTCATTGGAAAGCCTTCCGTTTTGGGGTCTTCGAGCTGGCAAAGTAGATTCGGAAGAAATTGTCGGTTTTAATTTAATAGGTAATTTCAATTCATTTTTTACAAATTGATAAACTTCCATCCAACTTGCAAAATCATCGTAAGCAAAATGGAAATCTCCCGTTGCTTTTTGGGTCATTAAGAGGAGCAACGCTCTCACCACATCTCGGGTCCAAGTTGGAGCGCCAAATTGATCCACGAATGGAGAAAAACTGTCTCGATGTTTTAAGGAAGCAAATCGATTTCGTTGATGTCCGTACAACCACTGAACTCTAAGAACCAAATGGTTCGGATAATTAAGAACTGCTGATTCCCCCATTAATTTAGTTTCACCATACCAGTTAGGTTGCACTGGATTTTTAGGATCATTTTCCGACCAAGGTTTATCCCCTTCACCACTAAATACGTAATCTGTGCTGAAATGAATGAGCCTTGCTCCAACTAATGCAGCACTTTGAGCTAAGTAAGCGGGTCCTATAGCATTAATTAATTTAGCTTTCTCTCGTTCTGTTTCCGCTTTATCCACATCCGTATAAGCAGCGGCATTGATGATCCATTGGGGTTTGGTTCTTTGTATAATGTCCGAAACCGAAGAGGAATGGGTGATGTCCAGATCAGGGAACTGCAGATGTTCCGGTAAAACAGCGGCAATTTCACTGCCCAAAAGCCCGCTGGCACCAATCAACAAGATGGGACCTGTAAAACTTAACTGGGACATTCTTCAAACATCAGACGATTAGCTAAATACAAGGAATCAAAAGTGCCGGCATCCGTCCATGCCCCATTGAAAAAATCACAGGTGAGAGTTCCCTGTTTGATGTAGTGATTATTAACGTCTGTAATTTCTAATTCCCCTCGCCCGCTAGGCTTTAGAGTTTTAATCACATTAAAAACACTCGAATCATAGAAGTAAACTCCGGTGACCGCGTAATTCGACCGAGGAGATTTCGGCTTTTCCTCAATGCCAGTAATTTTTTTGCCC
>JBJSXY010000223.1:0-5271 GCA_046086625.1 Pseudomonadota bacterium
CAAATTCTTCATAGGCCAATTTTTGTTCCTGAAATCGTTTAAAATATTCGCGCTCTGTTTCATTTCCGTAAGCTTCGAAACCTTTCTCTAGCCCCGATAGTAAAGCTTCATAACCCGGTTCTACTTTAAGTCCCTTGATGAAGAGTTGTTTTGCATTTTCCCATTGGCCCTGCTGAAGCAACTCAATTCCCAATCCCAAAAAAGGAGCCGCGGTGGTTCTGTCTAACGAGAGCCACAACTCGAAAAATTTCTGCCTTAGCGAAGGATGCTCAGACAAATGTTTATTTAAGTGGGCCTGGTAGATCTGAAGTTGTTTTTTTTCAATTCCAATTTGAATGCACTTTTGAAGACTCTCAGAAGCACGCTCAGTGTTTTTAAGTTCAAACAGACAAATTGCTTCTTCAAGATACAAGCGCCCTGAATCGGGAGTTAATGAGATCGCCTTTGAGATCATTTTCTCCGCATCAGAAAACTTGCTTTTCTTTCGAAAATAAACGGAGAGAAGAGCGTAGTCTTTCGCGGCTTCTTTTTTGTGACCTTCCAGCTCCGATTTTTGAGCCCGATGTAATACCTCTTTCGGTCGAAAGTGGCTCACGGGGTTCTCCTTTTCGTAGGAACCTATTTTACTTTTTCGATGTATTCGCCCGAGCGAGTGTCAATTTTTAGCACGTCATCTTGCTTGACGTGATAGGGGACAGTGATGGTCAACCCTGTTTCTAAAGTTGCGGGCTTGCCGCCTCCACTGACCGTATCTCCGCGAATCGCTGGTTCGCAGTAGGTAACTTTCAAATTAACGAAATTAGGCAATTCAATGGCAATCGGTCGCCCCTGATAATACAAAACTTCTATTTCTAAGTTTTCAATCAGATAATACTTACTATCCCCAATAGAGTCTTTATCGAGAAAGGTTTGTTCGTATGAACCCAAGTCCATGAACTGGAAGCCATTATTATCCTGATAAAGATATTGCATGTGTCGTTTATCAAGATTGGGTTCCCCTACTTTGTCGCCTGATTTAAATGTCTTTTCCAAAACTGTTTTGTTTAACAAGTTCTTCATGCGGGTTCGAACAATTGCATTGCCTTTTCCTGGTTTGACGTGCTGGAACTCTACGATTTGATAAGGCACCCCATCCACTTCGATACATAAACCTTTTTTAAATTCTGATGTGTCGTACATAATCCCTCAATTGGCTCTCTCTTCTCGTATTTTTAATAAAATTTCAAGAGGTTTCAGTTTTTTTCTGACTCTTGGAGTTTTAGAAGAATCCCTTTAAGAACTCTGATTTTTCGATCACGAATTTGAGCCTCAGGATCTACTCCTAGCCTGATTCGACACGCCTTCATTTTGTTTTCGAGGTCTGGACTGGATCGAACTCTGAAAATCTTTTCAAAAATTTTAAGGGCGTGTCCGTATTGGCCTTGTGAAAAATATAAATCTCCCAATGTCTCAGTGGTAATCTCAGGAGATGGGGTTTCTCCCAAAATTTTAAATGCGCTAGAAACGGGGGCAACCGAGAATATTTCTTCCCCTTCGTCTGCAAAACCTAGAACGGCATTTACTTGAGCTGAGTGGTCCTCTTCAATTTCATCCTCTTCAGCTGTCGTTTCAGCTAGAGGAAACTCTTTAAAAGAACTCTCCTGCCAATTCTGACGTTCATTCACTGAAGCGTTTAGTTCAACCTCCACTTCACTGGATTCTGCAACTTCAGACTCAGGCATTGGGAATGAAGGAAATGTACTTTCCACCACTTCATCCGAAGAGATTGCTACTTCTATGGCGGGCTGAATCGGAGAGGGATTAGAGACTTGCTTTTCTAGTTGGTGAACCCTATCCGTGAGAGAAACATCGCAGGGAGCAAGCAGTAGGGCCATTTTAAAAGCATGCAAAGCTTGGCTATCGAAACCTTGAGCCATCAAAGCTTCGCCGAGAAGTTTTTGAGCCAGAAGATTTTCCGGAGCTAAGTGAACAACTTTTTCCAACTCTCTTTGAGCATCCTGATACCGCTGTTTATCAATGTAACATTTCGCTAAAGCGACTCGTCCTCCATGAAAATCTGGATGATGTTCGAGGCCACGCTGACAGATTTCAATAGCCTCATCTAATCGACCCAATCGGCGATAACTTTCAGCAAGAGGAGCAAACACTCGACTGGAGGGATCTTGTTGAAGCTTTCTTAGTTGCTCTCGAAACTGTGGCGGCTGTTGATCGTACAACCTATCCAGGGTTTCGCGAATGCGATTTTGCTTAGAATTGATTTGTTTGTTCATCATATCGAAACCAGAACGACCAATCCTTATTGTCCGTGAGCGCTGCGCGTTAAATCAATGCATGTTGCACCGTAGGCATCTTTTTTTGGCACGTTTTGACATTTCTTGAGATTCCAACAGGCTAACGCTACAAGCCAACCTAAAACCAGAAGCATTTCTAACTCCGTTGGACGGTAGATTGATATCCCTGATTTTTGAACATGAAGTGCTTCCCAGTTTAACCACCGAGTGAGGGTTTTTTCGCAAATTTGGGCCAAAAACTCAGCGAGAGGAACGGGGCTAAATAAAACTATGATTCCAGATAGAAAAAGGAGCGGCAAAAAAATTTGATCCCAAACCCACCCCATCCCCCATTGGATTAGAAAAGAATCCCCAACCCACTTACCAAAAAACAAACTCATCACTGGAAAAAACCAGCAGGCCAACCAAAACAAGGCCCACACTTTTTGCTTTGTGGAAAAACAGTGGTTCACAATCCACACTCCCAAAATCCCAAGCAAACTTAATTGAAAACCCCTATCAAAAACCAATTGAGGATACCCCATCAAAAAAAACATGAGCCCCAAACACATTCCATAACCTTTCTGAATTACCAGGGGGCTCCACTGGAGAAAATAAATTAATCCCACACAAAGAACCGTTCTTTTTACAGATGATTCGCTTGGAGCTAAACTTAAAAGAATGCCTGCTGCCAAAGGCATTTTTAATTTTCGGATCCACCACTTTTTCCACAATACTCCCCCCAAACAACCCAAACAAAGAGCCAAAGCCCAAACATGTTGACCGCTAAGAGCCAATACTTGAAGGAGACCTTGTTCTCGATATTTTTGAAGAAGCCAAAAAGGCAATCCCGACAAATCTCCCTGCCAAAGCGCAAGTTGAAACGACGAGAAGTGGGGGGTTTTGAAAGTTTTGGCAAGAAGTCGTTTTCTAAAGACAACTGGAGCCTGAGTGGCTTTACTCAATCTGAGAAAATTGGGATTGGTGAAAAAATCGGATAAAGAGGCTGGATTTCTAAAGAAGACCTCCTCTTTTCCTGGTTGGTTCTGGACTAAACGAATGCCCAATCCCAACCCCATCAGACTCAAAAGAAAAATTCGTTTCATGAAAGTGAGTTCCTAAAGAGACTTCAGGAGGGATTCAAGCTACGAGGGGAAGCACGAAGCTTTTTATCTGTATTTACAGGTCTTTATATCATTCGAGGGCGGCCATCTTTAAGACCTGTTCAAAGAAGTGGGGCTAAGCCCATTAAATGATTGACTATAACGGGCAAAGTCCACTAGAAAAGAGCGTTCAATAAAAGGTGGATTTTATGTACGCAGTTATTCGCACAGGCAACAAACAATATCGAGTGGAAGAAGGCAAAGAGCTTTTGGTTGAGCGTCTTCATGTTGAAGCTGGCAAACCGCTCGAATTAACTGATGTGCTTCTTTTTTCTGATGGCAAAGAAGTTAAGGTTGGCCAACCACAACTTCCGGTCTCTGTTCATTGTCTATGCTTAGGTGAAGAAAAAGGGGACAAATTAAGAACGTTTAAATATCGACGTCGTCATAACTACTATCGACGTTACGGACATCGACAAACGCTCACTCGTTTGAGAGTCGAAAAAATTGAGAGAAAGGGCTAATCCATGGCACATAAGAAAGCGGGCGGTAGCTCTAGAAATGGTAGAGATAGTCAGGGCCAACGGCTCGGCGTAAAAAGATTTGGCGGAGAAATTGTTAAAGCTGGAAATATCTTAGTTCGTCAAAGAGGAACTAAGTTTCACGCTGGTTTAAATGTGGGCACAGGCCGTGACTGGACTTTGTTTGCATTAATTCCAGGACGGGTGACTTTTGAGCGTCTCGATAAAAATCGAACTCGAATCTGCGTACATCCAGAAGAATCAACTCAAGTAGCCTCTTAAGACGGGCTACCCCTCAAGAAGTGAGCTATGGCTCTCATCGATGAAGTCGTTATACGAATCCAAGGCGGTTCGGGTGGAAATGGCTGCGTAAGTTTTCGTCGCGAAACTTTTGTCCCTTTTGGGGGGCCGAATGGTGGCGACGGAGGTAAAGGCGGCGATATCTATTTAAAAGCAACTCGAGATAAAACGAGTCTTCTTGATTTTAAATATCAGCCACGCTACCTCGCCGAGCGCGGAGAGCACGGCCTGGGCAAAGACATGTTTGGTAGAGGGGGTGAAGATCTGATTATAGCCGTCCCGTTAGGAACCTTAGTTTATGACAATGAAACGGGTGAACTTCTTGCGGATTTAACAGATCATGAACAAACGATTCTAGTAGCTAAAGGAGGACGTGGAGGACGCGGCAACCTTTCTTTTAAATCGTCCACAAATCGTGCCCCTCGCAACGCAACCCCTGGCGAACCCGGTGAAATCAAAGAACTCAAGCTTGAACTTAAATTAATCGCCGATGTGGGTTTGATTGGGCTTCCCAATGCCGGCAAGAGTTCGTTCCTAACTGCAGTTTCACGCGCGAGACCCAAAGTGGCCGATTATCCATTTACGACGTTGGAACCTGCACTAGGGGTTGTTGAACACAAAGGCCATGCATTCGTCATTGCTGATTTGCCGGGTTTAATTGAGCGTGCTTCGGAAGGGGCTGGATTGGGACATCGTTTTCTTCGCCATGTAGCTCGCAATCGAGTGCTTTTACATTTAGTGGATGTCACTTGCTCTACCGAGGAGATTCAAAAAAATATTGAGACGATTCGCAGGGAAATTGAGGCCTACGATCCAGACTTGCTCCAACGAGAAGAGCGCCTCGTCTTTACAAAAATTGACCTTCTAGCTTTAGAGGACTTAGCCGAAAAGAAACGGGTTTTAGAAGCCTCGGGACTGAAGGGCTATTTCATCAGCAGCGCTGCTCGGGAAGGTTTAAATCCATTATTAGATGATTTATCCGGTTTGACTCGTAAGGAGTTGAAAGCTTGATTGGACTTTTTGGAGGCACTTTTGATCCGCCCCATTTAGGTCATATCCACTTAATTAAAAGTATTC
>JBJSXY010000224.1:0-3217 GCA_046086625.1 Pseudomonadota bacterium
ATTTGTTTTTCAAAAAGACACCAATCATAAAAGAAATCCCAGAGGTCTTCGACAAGCTCTGCTCTTTCTGGTTGAGATAAAGTCATTCGAAGACGCGTATGGAAATCTTTTCTTAAAACTTCGAGTTGAGTTTGATCGACGAGCTCAATGAGCTCATCTACGATTGTGACAAAGTCGGGGTAGAGATTTCCCGGCAAGTTACGTTTTGAAGTTGCGGTTTCACTTTTCATATGATGAACCCCCTAATGAATTGATCGAAAAGAAAGTTTGCATCACTGGGCCCTGGTTTGGCCTCAGGATGAAACTGAATGCTCGATATTTTAAGTTTCTTCGAAGAAAATCCCTCTAAGGTCTGGTCGTTGAGATTTATTAAACTCACTTGTACTTCTTTTGCCGGAAGAGATTCCGGCCTGACAGCAAATCCATGATTTTGAGACGTAATCAGAATTTTTCCTGTTTCTAAATCTTTCACTGGGTGATTCACCCCATGATGCCCATATTTTAATTTATAAGTTTCCCCGCCCAAAGCTCTTGCCATCAATTGATGTCCCATACAAATCGCAAGAATGGGAACTTGACCAATCAAGGCTTGAATTTCTTTCACTGCATGAGGAACGGTTGCAGGATCTCCTGGGCCGTTCGATAAACACACGGCCACTGGATTGAGTCTTTTAACTTCTTCAGCAGGCATTTGATAAGGCACTACTTTGACACGAAATCCTCTTGAAGAAAGACTTCTTAAAATATTCCACTTTACGCCAAAATCATAAACGACCACAGTTCCTAAAATATTTTTAGCTTTGTTTTTATCCGCTTCAAACTCCCAAGGCTCCTTACAACTCACTTGGCTAACAAGATCGAGCCCCTCCATCTCCGGTACGTTTTTCAACAAGGAGATGCCTTTGTTTTTGATCTCTTCAAGGCTTTCACTTTCAACGGGGAAAATAAGACCCCGTTGAGCTCCTTCATCTCTTAGAATCTTCGTCAATTTTCTCGTATCAATATCAGAAATGCCTGGAACTCCCGCTTTATGGAGGTATTCACCCAAACTCTGCTCAGCTCTCCAATTGGAGGGTTGAGAAAAGTACTCTCTCGCTACAACTCCTTTGAGAAGCAACGAATCAGATTCAATGTCTGCTTTATTGACTCCATAGTTGCCGATTTGCGTGTGGGTCATCACCACAACTTGATGAGAATAAGAGGGATCTGAAAAAACTTCCTGATAACCAGTCATGCCAGTGTTAAAAACTGCTTCGCCGCCTTGAGCGGTTCGAGCTCCAAATCCTTTGCCAAGAAAGACATGGCCGTTTTCGAGGTAAAGAGCCGCTTTCCAAGAAGCTTCTGGCATCAAATTCCCCCTCGATAAACGATCTTTCCAGAGACGATAGTAAAAACTGGCTTTCCTTTCACAGTCCAACCGTGAAACGGTGAATTCTGGCTTTTGGACTGAAACTGCGCTCGATCTACTACCCACTCAAGATTGGGATCAAAAATAGAAATGTCAGCATCTGCTCCCACTTGAAGGGTTCCTTTCTTGATGCCGATAATTTTTGCAGGTTTGAGTGTCATAGCAGCTACAAGCTTTGATAAATCCCAATGATTTTTTAAAACTTTTGCATAATAAAGTGGAAACGCTGTCTCAAGCCCCACCATCCCGAAATCAGCATGATCGTATTCCACTTCTTTTTCTTCTCTTGAGTGAGGCGCATGATCTGAAGCCAGAGCATCAATGGTTCCATCTGCCACAGCTTCTTGAAGCGCTTCAATGTCTTCTTTCTCTCTCAAAGGAGGTGCGACTTTTGTATTCGTATCATAGGTGCCAACTGCCTCATCCGTCAAAGTGAGGTGGTGCGGAGTGACTTCAGCGGTCACTTGAATTCCTCGACGTTTTGCTTCTCGAATCAACGCTACGCTTCCTGCAGTGCTTGCGTGGGCAATGTGCAATTTAGCTCCTGTGAGCTCAGCCAAATAAATATCTCTTGCCACAATTACTTCTTCGGCAGCTTTTGGAATTCCTCGAAGACCAAACCGAGCAGAATTAAAACCTTCGTTCATAACTCCCAACCCTTTTAGATTGAGATCTTCGGCGTGACTAATCACGGTTAAATCAAATCGTCTCGAATAATCGAGCGCTTTACGAAACAAATAAGCATTCATCACTGTTTTTCCATCATCGGAAAGAGCCACTACGCCAGCTTCTTTCATGGAACCAATTTCTGCTAATTCCTCGCCCTTAAGGCCTTTCGTAACAGCTCCAATCGGAAATACATGAATGGGAGAATCGGTCGTTACTTTCTGCCGAATATACGTTGTTATGTACGAACTATCATTCACGGGATTGGTATTGGCCATGCAAGCAATGCTCGTAAAGCCTCCCGCTGCTGCTGATCGAGTTCCTGTCTCAATCGTTTCTTTGTGAGTGCCCCCAGGCTCGCGTAAATGAGTATGGATATCAATCCATCCCGGTGTCACCACTAAGCCCGTGGCATCAATTTCTGAAATAGGCTCTTTAGGAAGTTCGAGTGATTTTCCCACTGCTTCAATTTTTCCATTTCGAACAAAAATATCTTGAATGGCATCTTTATTTTGGCTGGGATCCACCACTCTGCCATTTTTTATTAAAAGAGAGTGATTACTCATTGAATTTCTTCTCCCCGAGAAAGTGGCTCTCCTCCAGACAATAAATGAAGAGCTGACATTCGAAGCAAAACTCCATTTGAAACTTGATTGAGAATAACGGACCGAGAACTATCGGCTACATCTGTAGCGAGCTCCACGCCTCGATTTACAGGTCCCGGATGCATAATTAAAACATCAGGTCGACAAAGCTTCAAAACCCGCTGGTTCATTCCATAAAATCGAGCATATTCGCCTTGAGAAGGACTTTGTCCGTGGCTTAACCTTTCGAATTGAATTCTCAGCATCATCACTACGTCTTGTTCTCGAACTGCTTTTTCAAATTCATAAAAAACTTTGACCCCCATTTTTTCAACTTTAGGCGGTAAGAGCGTAGGAGGACCACAAACAGAAACCTCAGCACCCATCGTCTTCAATGCATAAATATTTGATCGAGCGACACGACTATGAGCAATATCTCCCACAATCAAAACTCGAGTTCCCCGAATTTGTTTTTTTCTTTCAAAAATGGTCATCAAGTCGAGAAGTGCTTGAGTGGGGTGTTCGTGAAATCCATCCCCAGCATTAATGATTGGCAAAT
>JBJSXY010000225.1:0-3841 GCA_046086625.1 Pseudomonadota bacterium
AATAAAATCCGCGGCTTCCAAAATTTTGGAGAGGGAAGACTTTTACGACTGCATGCCTTTATGGACATATTGGAGTAATAGCCCACAAATTCGGAAATCCGAATCTTTTGTTTCGGGTTTCCGAATTTGTGGGCTATTACTCCAATATGTCCATAAAGGCATGCAGTCGTAAAAGTCTTCCCTCTCCAAAATTTTGGAAGCCGCGGATTTTATTTTCGAATTTCTCCCGGTGAAAAGTGAAGCGGCCATCAACCTTAATGGGCGCTTTACTGCCGCTTCACAGCCGTTTCCCCGCCGCTTCATTTTTTTATTTTCTGCTTCTGGCATCTGAGACTCCTTCTCTCAAGAGAAGACATCTGTGCAAGTCCATGCCAAGGAGGCGATTTTAGTAAGACCTTGAAGATAGCGGTGATTCTAGATTTGGTATGAGTCCAATAAATTAAAATTGAGACTTAAGTCTCGGGCAAAGTCTCACGGGAGGAATCAGGATAGATGACGCTTAAAGGATTTTATCGGGACTGGCCTATAAGGCCATACTATTAGGTTTTTGCTAGAGCTGCGGGTTCATGTAGGGTCATGATTTATCTAAACTATTTAAAGCTCAAAAACTTGTAGTGAAGTGGTAGCTACCATATCACTATCACTTAACTACCACGTCACTAGCACGAGGTACTGATAGTGGCGTGTTAGGGGATTTTGCTCAAAGACAGCCTCTTCAATGGCCAGGCAAAATCCGTTCCAACAAGTCAGAATTCTGCCCTTTGTAACCCCTTGTTTCGCGAGGACTAAATGGGGCTTCACGAACTAAAATGTGCGCTGAAAATTTCACAATTGTTTCGTGGATTGTGAAAGAGGAACCCTGGTAACCTATGAAGGTTGGCTAAGAACCTCTCTTAAACTGGGCACAGGGGGACGTAGGGGATGGCTAAAAGAATTGTTCTAATTATTTTCTTCTTTGGGTTAAGTCAGTCTGGAATCGGGGAACGCATACCCACGGTGAAAAGTATTACTCCACCAGCGGCCGCTTCGGATCAGACAGTAGAACTGCTGGGACAAAACCTCGAACTCATTTCCTCTGCGCGAATTGGAGGAAAAAATGCAATTCTAACGTCCTTAGGCAAACAACGATTTCTCACAGTGCCCCAGGGACTTAAAAGAGGAAATAGTTCCATTTCTGTAAATGGGGTAGTTCAATCTGCCGTTTTAAAATTTGAACCACTCTGTGATACTGAAAAGATTGTTTCAGAAGAGAACTCTTCACTCAACTTAGCAATTAATGCTAGCTCTGTTGTAACTGATCCAAATGCCACTTTTAAACTGAACGACCTAGCTAATAGCCGATGGAGCTTTCCCTATCTAATGGGCCGTATTGCGGGAATCGATCCCAAGGACCCTAACAATTTTGAGATTGAAACAGCCCAATTTATTGAGCGCTGGGCACAGACTTTTCAATCGGTTGGAACCATCAATGGTCATAATTTTGGGGGTAGGAATTTTTTTGCGATTGTTAATTGGCCCAGAAAAGAAGTTAACAATATCAGTATTCTCGACCTTGAAAAATCTCCCATGAAGCTCCTTGCTATCCTTTATCGACCCGACCTCGCTCAGCCTAATAAGCAACAAGCAGGTGAAGGAAGGTTCGTTTATGAGGTAAAAGTGGAGACGGCTGCCAACGGCATTTCCGGGGCTCATGAAAGCCCTTTCAACGTTATTCTAGAGTACGGACTTCCTCTCAACGAAACCAACTCGAGTGCGACTTGGGTAAAAAGATGGGCCGATTTATCTTCACTTGCTCTGGGAACGAGTGTTGGTTTTTATGAGCCTAGCTTGTCCAAGTTCCACTTAAAGAACAGTTTGACCGGTGGAAACATAGATAATGTATTTCAGTTCGGTTCGGCTAATTCAAATTGGATTCCCTTGGTTGGAGACTGGGATAATGATGGAAAAGATGCCATCGGCCTTTACGATCCAGTTAACTCCCAATTTCACCTCAAGAACAGTTTAGCTGGGGGGAACGCAGATATTAATGTATTTCAATTTGGCTCTAAACACTCTGGTTGGACTCCCTTAAGTGGAGATTGGGACGGGGATGGAAAAGATACCATTGGCCTTTACGATCCCATCAAATCCCAATTTCATTTGAAAAATGCTTTTGCTGGCGGAAACCCAGATAGCTTCTTTCAGTTTGGCCCAGCTAATTCGAAATGGATCCCATTAGTGGGGGATTGGAATGGAGATGGAAAAGATACTATTGGCCTTTATGATCCAATCAACTCCCAATTTCACCTCAAGAATAGTTTAGCTGGGGGAAATGCAGATATTGAGATATTTCAATTTGGCTCTAAAAACTCTGGTTGGACTCCCTTAAGTGGGGATTGGGACAATGATGGAAAAGATACTATCGGCCTTTATGATCCAATCAAATCCCAATTTCACCTGAGAAATTCTTTTTCAGGTGGAAACGCTGACATCCTTTTTGAGCTTGCAGTCAGCCCTAAAGCAATTCCCTTCGTTGGAACTTTCGGAGGAACTTTTGGAAATCTTTATAACTTTGAGCTCAGAAAAGTGACCGATAGCTTCACAGATCAACGATTCTCAGGACGGCTTAATGGGAGTGCCATTAACCAAGTTCGGACCAACGAGATAGCCTTAGGTTCGCCTTGGCAGCTTCGAGAATGGAAGCTCATTAGCACAGATGGATCACCCGTCAATGTTCAACTGGTCCCCGATACGGTAAAGGATACGCCTAAACCCAATTTAAACGAAACTGAACGCACAGCCTTGATAGATTGGTGGCTGAACCAGAGTTGCAGCGGGGACGAAACTCCTCTCCGAAATTGCAACGATGTGATTCCTTCTCGATTTCTAGCAGGGGCTGCAAATACTCCAGGCATAAGTTTCAACATTCCCGGAGCGCCACAGCCGCCTTCACAACTTAATAAGTTTGACCTAATGACTTGTAATGGCTGCCATGCCCCTAAAGTAACCCGCTTTGAGGGGGGCCTTTTTACTCCCTTTACTCCCTTTACTCATGTCAATAGGGTCGGGTTTTCTCCATTTCTGAAAGACGATTTAGTTCAGCGAAGAGCGCGTTTTAGGGATGCTTTATTAGAAAACTTTTGCAAATAATTGGAGGCACCTATGAGGAGCATTAAATGGGTACTGCCCGCGCTGGTAGTCAGTGCAACTTGTCTTGGGAACGAACTCATTTGGTTGGTTCGGTGCACTCGCTCAACCCAAACTTTGAGCCAACTGAAAAATGAGCTCAAACAACAAGGCATTAATGTGCTCAACAGCATCGAACGCAGCGACCAAGAAATTGCCAGCGAATGCAACGCAGATGAAAAACTCCAAGCTGTTTACTTGCGAGAGGAGCAAAAATCCCGAGCTAAGGAATTACCTTTGAGGTTACGAGAAGCACCTGATGATTTTAAGCCTTTCCCTCAACGGAGAGTCCATTGAGTGACTGTCCTCCCCCATCACCACTTATCACCACTCAGAGTGGAGTTTCATAGAACTCAGTCGATTTAGGTGGAAATCGTGGTCCGGCAAGTTTTTGTTATGATTGAATTTCCAATTTGATATCAATGACATCGAAGTGACGAGTTCCAACCCCGCCGCCCCGACCATTCAATTTTTAAGTTTTTGATATCATTTGGTTATTTACTCATTCTGTTTTTCTATCACCATTCATCGGTGGAGGGATTAGCTCAGCAACTCCCCCCCAGCATTTCACCCCTTCTTCATCTAGAGCGCAGGTGTGGTCTTTTCCTGCACTGACCATTTGAGGATTTTTAAGGGGCGGAACGCTTGTTTGGCCATCCTTATTTTCCCCCCAGCA
>JBJSXY010000226.1:0-2454 GCA_046086625.1 Pseudomonadota bacterium
TTTTAAAGGAGGTGCAGAAGCTACATCCGCTTGGATCTTTGCAAAAACTTTCTCATAGATTCGAGGCACACTGATTAAAAGTGTAGGGCGAACTTCTCCTAGATTTTGGGAAATTGAATTTAGATTCTCGGCATAAGCCATTTCCCATCCAACGAATATGGTCATTAAGCTTTCTACTCTTCCTAGAATATGGGCATTCGGAAGGAAGCTGAGGACTCTATCTTCGGAAGTCAATTCAAAGAGATCAATGATCGAGCGACACTCCGCTGAAAAATTTGAGTGCGTGAGAACGACACCTTTGGGCCTTCCCGTCGTTCCTGAGGTGTACACGATTGATGCTACGGATTCAGGTCCTAACGTAGCAGCGACTTTCTGCAAATCTTGTTGAACTATTTGATTGCCGCTAAACCGAGTAAATTGTTCGAAGGATACCAAGCTAAGTCCCTCTCGAACCAGTTCTTTGGAATCGAAAGTCACAACTGGTATTGGTTTTTTTACTTTTTCAAAAGCGGCTTGAAGTTTGGAAACTTGAGCATCATCTTCCGCATAAACTAATTTTGGATCGCTATGCTCAAGCAGGTAAACCACATCATCCACGGTGTTCGACTGATAAATGGGCACTGTAATAACCCCACTGACCAGGTTTGCGAGATCCGCGATATTCCATTCGGAGCGTGTATTACTGAGAATACAAACCCGGTCTCCGGGAGCGATTTCTAGTTTTTGGAAATTTTCGAAAATTCCCAAAACCTTTTCGTGAAGATTATTCCAAGTGAGCGCTTGATATTTTCCTTCCCTTTTAACTAGGTGAGCGGGTTTATCTCCGCTCATTTCTACTCTTCGTAAATAAACATCAGCCAAAGTTTTTCCATCAATGACGAAGCGGCTCATGGCTCAATCTCCTTTTAGGTCCCAGACTTGCAAAAATCTTGATTGTGCGAATCTTGTTCACTCACTATTTCGGCTATTTCAGCGTTCTCCTGATGGTAATTTTAACGCTCTTGCTTCCCTGGTGGCTCAAAGATTGGGGCTTACAAGCACTTAAGAGCCAAGAGTGGATATCTATTGAGCTTTTTAGAAGTGAGCGAAGGTTTTTAAAAAGGTTTGGGATTTGGGGCGTCGCGCTAAGCTTGGGCTTATCTTGGGTGGTTTCAGGTCGGCTAATGACTGGGATCATCCTTCTGTTCTTTTTTCCTGGATTTTTCCGGGTCTTAGTGAAAACCAGATATAAATGGCACAGCAATCAACTCGCTCGTGATTTTCTCTTGAGTCTTTATTCAGTGAAGGGGTTGATTGATGTAGGAACCCCATTTCCCCAAGCTCTTTTGTTGATCTCTAAAGAATCTTCAACCAAATTGAACAGCTTGTTCGATCGAATCATTCGAGGATTTCGAAACGGAAAATCCTTGGAAACTAATTTTAAAAATCTTTCTGGGAAAAGTCCGGAGGAGTGGATCTTTCGGTCACTAAAGCTTTTGGAGAAAGCGTATCGGAAGGGACTCACTCTCAGCCCTCTGATTGAAAATCTAATTCAACTTTTAGAGGTTGAGCTTCAGGCAAGGGAGCGACTTAAGCGTCTTCAGAGAGACCTTTGGATTCAAGCGATGTTTGCCGGATTCATTCCTTGGTTTTTAGGGTGGGTGTGCTGGACATTTCAGCCGGAGATTATTGAGGTTTTCCTTGGAACTACTTTGGGAAAGAGCCTTTTAATTTTAAGTCTTTTTTGGGAAGGACTGGGACTATGGGTGCTTCGAAGCATTATTCGGTTCTGTTAAAGACTAAAGCCAAAAGGCGGCTAGCAAGACGGCTTCTGCTTTTTTTTGAGATGTTGGGGCTTTATGTTTCAGCGGGGTATGACTTGTCTTATGCTTGGATCGAAGCAGTAGACTCTTCCGAAATATTTGCACAGCCAAACGCTCATGAATCGATGAACGATATTTTAAGAGAGCTTGAAAATAAATTTCAACTTTCAAATTATCGTTTTACATTTTCGGTTCTTCGTCAGCTCTACAGTAGGGGGGCTAGTTTGGGACCGGCACTCCAGTCTTTTTCGAGAACCCTTCGGCGCGATTTAGAGCGTGAAATCGAGGGACATTTGAGAGAGGCACCCATTCGAGCCAATATTAGTCTTCTTCTCTTTTTTCTTCCTCCCGCCTTGGCACTGGTGATTATTCCATTGCTTGAGCATCTTAGAGCGCTTGTTTTTAGCCCTTAAAAGATGAGCTAAGCAGTCCTATTTATTGGCATTCTAAAAGGCCTATGCTAGTTTTCGACCTTGAGGTTCGAATAGCATGTCAAAAAATCCACAAGAACAAAAAATGCAGAGCTTGGTTTCCTTATGCCGTCGCCGAGCCTTTGTTTTTCAATCCAGTGAAATTTACGGGGGATTAAACGGTTGTTGGGACTATGGCCCCTTAGGAGTGGAATTAAAGAGAAACATTAAAGAGCTTTGGT
>JBJSXY010000227.1:0-7256 GCA_046086625.1 Pseudomonadota bacterium
TGAAAATTCTGGAAATGGCGAGCCAAGAGAGTACCGCAGATAAAAGCCGTAAAATCAAAGCTGCTAAAAACGGGTCTTTACTTTGAAAAATCGCCAAAATTTTATGAACCAAGAGAACTATTGAGGGCTGGAAACTGGATCGCATTTGGGCCTGGTACTCCCAGGGAAGATCAGACGAAGATGAAAGCCCGAGCCTTGATCCCGCAAATTCTAAAATTTGAAAATGCTCGTCAAAATGGTGAAAGCCTATTGAGAAAAAAGCAGCGATTAAAAGGCAAGTTAAACCGAGATGAGGAATGTATTTCTGCGTGAATGACAAGTCAGCTACCCATCCAAAAACGACGAAAAATAAGAAAAAAACTCAAGCCATGCAAGGACAGATTCGAATATAACCAAATGCGCAAGTTTCTGTCTCCTAATTTAGGTTTTGGGAAGAGGGAGCGAATTGCTAAAAATAGAGAACCCAAGCAGGGTATAAAATATCTGCCTTGAACGCCATCCACAACCGAAGATTTGAGCTCAGTCCAAGTCAAATAAATAGCCGTGGAGAAAGCCGAAAAGGTTATAAAAAAACCGAGTAGGAGGGCCATCCTAGAAAGCTTTGAAACCCTAGATTCCTCCTGCCAAACGATCACTGTGAACAAAACAAAAACAAAATAAAGATACGTAATGATCTTGGGTAACGGTGTATCCAGCCATCCAAAACTTCCGATGCCTGTGTGAGCATAAAACCAAAGTTTGGTTATAAATGTTTTAAGGAGAATCAAAAAGTAGTGGACTGGATTCTGAAGAATATAAGAAAGCTGAAGAGCGGGGTTTACTGATGGTTCAGTTCGAGAAACCTGAGCGATGTGCCCACTGGTAAGAAACCAAACCCCGATCGGTAGAAAACAAGAAGCTGCGGTCATAAAAAACAATGATCGATTTTGCCATCTATTGGTTTTCGATGTGGGCCTTAAAAAAAGTAATGACAGAGGAATGAAACCGTAGAGAAGTTTGGTTAATGAAAAACAAGCACTCACTAAACAGAAAAACGTTTGTTTCCTAAATGGGATAAAACTCGAATTTTCAAAAATGCTTGCCATGAAAACTAAATATAGTGCCAAGCTGTTAAGCACGGAATCTGCCGAAAATGAAGCAGCTTCGAAAATAAACATGGGCAAAAAAGAAATAATTAAGATACTGAAGCGGTAAAAACCCTTCGAGAAGTGAAAACAAATAAGAAATGAAAGGACGGCAAATAAGAGATTCATGAGCCTACCCGCATAAAAAATAAGGACTTCACTCTGATTAAGAGCTCTGGCCGCAGCAATTCCTAGCCCGCTCAGTAAATACCCGGTGGGGGGATACACTGCGGAAATGTGATTATGAAAAACCTTATTGGGTTCTTCTGCCCACTTTGTTTTCCGAAACAAATTGTCGGAGAGATATTTTCTTTGTTCTCCAGTGACCTTGATGGCGGAGTGAAACGGAAGATTTGAGAAGTACAAACTAAAATCCCCCAGTTTTTGGGGCAGAAGCTCTTCGGTCTGTCCTAGAAAGATGCCTTGAGAAACCTGAACGGCTTTTTGAAAATGTGCCACTTCGTCTGGTACTTGAAGGGGAGGAATAAGTCCCAAATAAATGATTCCAAAGACAAAAAACACCCCCCCAAACCCGAGAGTGAGCCCAAGTTTTTTTTGGTTTAAAAAAGTCAACAGCCCCCCTCAAATCCGAAACACAAGAGCCGGATGATTTATTGGATTACTTAAGGTAGTCTTCTGGCGAAATTATGACAAGCTCCCAGACGCAAAAAATCGCGATTGTTATCCCCTGCTTTAGGGTCAAAAGACATATTTTGAATGTGCTAAGTAAAGTGGGGCCAGAAGTTTCAAGAATTTATGTAGTGGACGATTGTTGTCCGGAGGGTACCGGCGATTTTGTAAAAACTGCGTGCAACGACCCCCGGGTGGTGGTGATTAAAAATCAAGTGAATCTAGGGGTGGGAGGCGCCGTCATCAAGGGATATGAAGCCGCCTCGCGGGATGGAATGAGTATTTTTGTGAAGATTGATGGCGATAATCAGATGGATCCCGCTCTTGTTCCTAAATTTGTCGCACCTATTCTCGAGGGATCTGCAGACTATACCAAGGGAAATCGGTTTTTTAATTTAGATAAAATTCAATCTATGCCTAAAGTTCGTATCTTTGGAAATGCCGTTCTTTCTTTTATGACCAAATTCTCCTCAGGCTATTGGGACGTTTTTGATCCCACGAATGGTTTTACTGCCATCCACGAAGCGGTTGTTAGGAACCTTTCCTTAGGAAAAATAAGCCAAGATTATTTTTTTGAAAGTGATCTCTTGTTTCGTTTGAACATCATGAAAGCCGCGGTAGTCGATATCCCTATGGATGCCCGTTATGAAGACGAAGTGAGCAACATGAAAATTTCAGAAATTGTATTCAAGTTTCTTGGAAGGCACATCAGAAATACGTTTAAAAGAATTTTCTATAATTATTATCTAAGAGACATGTCCATTGCGTCCATTGAACTTCCTGTAGGGATTTTGCTTTTCGGTTTTGGTTCCTTTTTCGGAATCATGAATTGGCTTAGTTCTTATCACAAAGGAATTGCCACACCAGTAGGAACTATTATGCTCTCTATGGTTTCTTTGCTTTTAGGGCTACAGTTTATTTTGGCTTTTATTGGGCAGGACATTTCGAGCGTCCCAACAAAAGCTATTCATAAACGGCTCGCTAAGATCTAATGCCTGGTTTGATTAATTTTTTTAAAAATAACAAAGAAAATATCTTTTGGTAGAACTTTTAAAAGAGGAACAATCGGCGCAATCAACAAAAACAAACAAATGTTTGTAAGAAAGCGATTGTTCTGATCATAAGCAATTCGAGTGAAAAGGCCATTAAAAGTAAGGCTTGGCAGATGCGCCTTTTCAAGTGTCAAAAAATTCTTCGTTAATCCGAGCATGACCAGGTTATCGCCGTTAAAATAGTGCACGTGGGGAGAGGGAAAGCCCTTTTGCCAAAGCCTCTCAAAGGGCCGTGTTAAACCGAACAAAGCCAGTATTTTCGAAAGCCGATAAAAGAACCCTTGGCTATTTGGCAGATTCAAGATCAAGAGCCCATCTTTATTTAAGCGATCGTAGCAGGCTTGGAGAATAAAGTTTATGTCCGGTATATGTTCGATAACATCATTGAAGATTATTACATCAAAACATTCATTGGAAAGAAGAGCCTCGGGAAAGTATCCTAATCGAACCGAATTTCCCTTGGATTTTGCGTATTGAAAAAGAGCTTGGTCCGGCTCAATTCCTTCTGCGAGAAATAACGGTGAAGCTAAATCAAGAAACCATCCATGTGCCGCGCCCACATCTAAGAGACGTGCAGATGGGGAGGGTTTATGTTTTTTAATCCTTTTGAGAATCAGAGAAAAGTTTTGCTGTCGTAACTTTCTTAAACCATTTTCTCTATCATCTTCATTAATCTGCTTATGAATCTCCGCTTTGTTGATCTCGGGCTTCAGATTAGAACACTCGTATTGACATTTATGACACCTGAAATGCCATGAGGTAAGTCCGTTCACTAATGGGATCAAACAAGTTGGACACTGCGGTCTTGGCATAGGAGTTTAATCCCTTGTCGCCCTCTCTAATTGCTCAAGCATGTAACTAATTCGCTTGTCATCTAAGAGCGGATGAACTCCAATCCAGAAAGTATCTTTCATGATTTTGTCAGTGTTTGAGAGTGTGCCGACAATTCGGTGCTCAACATTTTGATAGGCAGGCTGTCTCGTGAGGTTGCCAGAAAACAGAAGCCGAGTTCCCACTTTATTTTCTTCGAGGAAAGCTACCACTTTTTCTCGATTCAGAGATTCTTTTATGTGAATGGGAAAGCCAAACCAACTCGGATTCGTACCTTCCGTAGGTTCCACCGAGGCAAAATATTTTGTAAGTTGAGGGGAAGAGTCCATTCCAGCTTTTATCTTTTTCCAGTTCGTTCTTCTTGCTTCCACAAATGAAGGTGCTTTTTTGAGCTGAGAAAGTCCAATCGCGGCTTGCATATCAGTCACTTTGAGATTGTAGCCAATATGAGAATAAGTGTACTTGTGATCGTAGCCAGTTGGGAGTGTTCCCAAGCTCCATCCAAATCGTTTTCCACAAGTGTTGTCGACTCCTGGCTCGCACCAACAATCACGACCCCAATCTCGAATACTTTCCGCAATTCTTCTTAAAATCGAGTCTCGACAAATAACTGCGCCTCCTTCACCCATAGTGATGTGGTGAGCAGGATAAAAACTATAAGTTGAAAACAATCCAAAGGATCCCACCCATTGATTGCCGATCGTGGCCCCCAAAGCGTCGCAGCAGTCTTCGACCAAGAACAACCCCTCTTTTTGGCACCAATCAGCTAATAGATCAGCTCGATAGGGGTTCCCAAGAGTATGAGCTAAAACCACTGCCCGGGTTTTGGGAGTTTTTGCTTCCATGACTTTTTCGGCAAGCGCATTCAGGGTTTTGAGGTCCACATCCACAAATACCGGCACCCATCCATTTTGAACAATTGGGTTCACAGTCGTTGGAAATCCTGCGGCCACTGTGATTACTTCATCCCCTTTTTCCAAAGGCTTTAAACCCTGTTTTTTGAGCTGTGGTGAAGAAAGGGCGCTGATAGCAACCAGATTAGCGCTCGAGCCGCTATTTACAAGTAAGCTGGGTACTTTTGAGCCCACAAAAGCAGCAAAGTCTTTCTCAAAGCCCCGACCAAATCTTCCAGTGGTGAGCCAGAGATCCAAAGAAGCGTCGATCAAAAACCGCAAGTCTTCGGGATCCAGTTTTTTAGTAGTCACAGGGATATAGGTTTTTCCGGGAATAAATTCTGTAGAAGCAAATCGCTTCGAAAAATAGTCTTCAGAGAGCGATAAAATTTGATTGCGAATTTCTTCGTGGGATTGTTCAGACATGAGCTTCCATTCTTGATTCGTATGCCTTTATTTGATTTTTGGTTAATTCTGTAGAGTTTTTTCCAGCATAAAAATCTCGGTACCAATCAAGGGTCCAATCAATCGATTCATCAAGTGAGAGTTTGGGAGACCAGTTTAAAATCTTCTGAGCCTTTTGCCAGGAGAGGCGTAAATAATGTGTTTCCTTAAACCCCTTTCTTTGCTCTGGAGTGATTTCAACTTTTAGATTCGAAAACGCTTTCTGCGTAAGACTCACCACTTTTTGAACGTTTGCATCGTGCGTATGAACAGGCCCGAAATTAAACGAAGATCCGGAAACTTTGGAATCATTTTGCAGCAAATAAGTAGCCACAGTTAGATAGCCTGAAAGAGGCTCCAGCACATGCTGCCAGGGTCTAACAGCTTCGGGAAAACGAATGGAAACGGCATTGCCCGCTTTCCAAGCTCGAATTAAATCGGGAATGAGTCGATCGGGACTCCAGTCGCCGCCACCGATCACATTGCCGGCTCTTACCGAAGCGATACTTGGTGAATCTCCTTCAGAAAAAAAGGATTTCAGATAGCTTGAAAAAACCAGTTCAGCCGCCGCTTTTGAAGCACTATAGGGGTCATTTCCACCCAAGCGATCCGTTTCCACATGATCTCGAGGTTCAGGGGCCGGTTCATAAACTTTATCGGTGGTGATCACAAGCGCTGCTCGAAGGGATTTAACTTGTTTGAGGCATTCCAAGAAATTCGCAGTCCCCTGGACATTCACATCGAAAGTCAGAAGCGGGTTTCGATAGCTTTCTCTTACCAAGGGCTGAGCCGCCAAGTGAAAAGCAATTTCAGGTTGAAACTCTTGAAAAACTTTTAACAAATGTTCGTAGTCACGAACATCGCCTCGATGATCCTCGATTTGCGCCGCTAAAGATAGGGCTTCGAAAACGGACGGCTCTGTGGGAATCTCATTGGAATAGCCACAAACTCTAGCTCCGTGAAGAAGTAGCCATTGGGTAAGCCAACTTCCCTTGAAGCCGGTGTGGCCAGTGATCAATACTTTTTTGCCGTGGAAGGCTGAAAATAAAGGCATTCTATGGAATAATCTGACGGCGCTCTGTGAGTTAGTCAATAAATGGAATTTTCATGATTATTAATGACCTTGAAGAGATTTTTCCTCAAATGGCTCAAGATTTGAGAGTTTGGGAGGGGCAGAATCTACTCATTACTGGTGGAACAGGTTTTTTTGGAAAGTGGTTTCTTGAAGCATTTCGTTTTGCTCGTGAATCAAAGCAAATAGGTTTTGGTAGGGTTCACGTTCTATCAAGGGATCCAGAATCGTTTATTAGTCAATTCCCCCATCTTCAGGATTTTGATTTTATTCAAGGCGATATTCGTAGTTTCAAATTTCCAAAAATGAAAATCCATGGACTTATTCATGGAGCAACGACTGCGAGTGCTCGACTCAACTCAGAAAACCCTAATGAAATGTTTGACACTATCGTAGAGGGAACACGGCGAGCTTTGATGTGTGCAAAAGAATCGCCAGGATGTCGATTTTTGATGATTAGTTCTGGAGCGGTTTATGGAAAAAAGAGCCTCACTGATGGCTTATCGAAGGAGGAGGATTTTAATTTTTTAGAACAAAGGAAAATCGGTGATGCCTACGCAGATGGAAAAAGAGAAGCTGAAAGGATGGTGGCAACTCAGGAGTGTGGGCAATCAGCAGTTATTGCAAGATGCTTTGCTTTTGTTGGGCCCTATTTGCCTTTAAGGGAACATTTCGCGGTTGGAAACTTTATTGCCAATGCGCTGGATGGCAAAGAAATGTTAGTTAAGGGAGATGGTACGCCCAGAAGAACTTATCTCTATCCATCAGATCTTGTTCAGTGGCTTTTTGCCATTTTTGGTCGTGGAAAACAAAATCGCCCTTACAATGTTGGTTCTGACGTTCTTGTTTCTATCGAAGAAATAGCCAGGACAGTTAATGAGGCAGCGGTCACTCTAGGGCTAAAAGAAGTGCCCATCAAGATCCTACAAAAGGCCGGGAAGAATTGTGAGATTACTTGCTATGCGCCTAATATCCAACGAGCCCAAAAAGAACTTGAGCTTACTTGCAAAATTTCCTTGGGTGAAGCCGTAAAGCGCACTCTCAAATATCATTTGGAAAAGAAGTGCTGAGGATTTAAGGTTATGGGTGTGAATTCAAAAACAAATATGAGCACTGAAAAAACTCCGGTTTTGATTCTTGCTGGGGGCATGGGAACTCGACTCTCAGAGGAAACTCAACTTCGGCCCAAGCCCATGGTTGAAATCGGGGG
>JBJSXY010000228.1:0-5835 GCA_046086625.1 Pseudomonadota bacterium
GTCAATGCAAAACATCCAGATGCTCATTTGGAATTAGACAAGATCAGCTTAGCGGATCCCAAGACTTTTGAGCTTCTTTGTCAGGGCGACACGAATGGTATTTTCCAATTAGAAAGTTCTGGAATGCAGGATCTACTCCGAAGGGCCAAGCCAAATCGTTTTGCCGATATTGTTGCCATCACTTCTTTGTACCGCCCCGGACCCATGGTCATGTTGGACGATTACGTGGGAAGAAAACATGGTCAAATTCCCATTGAGTACGACTTTGAAGAGCTCAGACCCATTCTTGCTGAAACCTATGGAATTATGGTTTACCAAGAACAGGTTCAGCAAATCGCAATGAAGCTTGCAAGTTATACAGCAGGCGGAGCTGATTTACTTCGACGAGCCATGGGTAAAAAGATTCCCGAAGAAATGGCCAAACAAAAAGAGATCTTCTTAGAAGGGACAGCGAAAAATGGCCATGATCAAGTAAAAGCAGAGAAACTTTTCGACCTGATGGCAAATTTTGCGGGTTACGGTTTCAATAAATCTCATGCAGCTGCTTACTCGGTAGTTACTTGCCAAACGGCCTATCTCAAAGCTCATTACCCAGTTATTTTCTTCGCAAGCTTATTGTCCATCGAACGAGAAGACACAGACAAAATCACTAAATACATTGCCGATGCTAATAAACATCAAATTTCTGTCTTAGCCCCAGACATCAATGAGTCTGACACCGACTTTACGGTTCTCTCTGAAACGCAAATAAGATTCGGACTTGGAGCTATCAAAGGGGTGGGGCAAATCGCTATCGATAATGTTCTTGAAGCAAGAAAAAGCGGAGGCAAATTCACCGATCTTTTCGATTTTTGTTCCAGAACCAATAATCGGATTGTAAACAAACGGGTTCTGGAAGCCTTAGTCAAAGCGGGGGCTTTTGATAGTTTTCAAATTCATCGCGCTTCCCTGTTTAAAGCGATTGATTTTGGTTTGGAACTGGGCGGAAGCGCCCAAAAACTCCGGGATGAACAGCAACCAAGTTTTTCAGATCTCTTAGGAGAACAAGACAATACCTTTACTCAACATCATTTTACTTATCCCGAAGCAAAACCCTGGACGCTTTTGGAAAAATTGCGATTTGAGAAAGAAACGATTGGTTTCTATGTGACGGGACATCCCTTAGATGAATTTAAATGGGAAACAGAACGATACACGACTTCATCGATTCAAGAGTGCGTTTCTCATCCTACCAACAAGGAAGTTTTCATCGCTGCTTCCATTGTTACTTTAAGAGAGATCATTACCAAACGCGGGGATCGAATGGCTTTCGTCACTCTAGGTGACAAAACAGGTGAAATAGAAGCCGTCGTATTTTCCGATGTTTATTTAGAGAATGAGGGCACTTTCAAAAGTGATGAACCTATTTGGGTGAAAGCTCAGTTAGAACGAGGGGAATCAGGAGCGAAGCTCCTTTTATCTAGAAAAAGCCAATCGCAAGTACTTCCCCTTCGATATGCTTTTGAAGCACTTGCCCGTGAAATGCATCTTTATTTTGATAAAGAAGCAGCTAGCTTTTTGAAGAACACTCAACGAGTCCAGCAGCTGCAGCAGTTTTTGTCCCATCAAAATCCCAAAGACGAGCGCGGGTTCGGCCCCCTCTTTTTTCACATCCAGACTGTGCCTACTACCTCTACCACTCTGCGTTGGAAGGGGACTGTTCCATTAAGGCGAGAAACGGTACACTTTATAAGAAATCTTTTAGATGAAGGGGTTCGTATTGAATTTCGTTAAGATTCTCCTAGCTAGCTTCATTGCAGCTATTTCTTTACAAAGCTACGCTGATGAAACTCCGTTTTCGGTTTCAGCTCCCCTCACGAGTGTTACTCAAGCTGAAACAGAATCGTCTTCTGAAGATTCAACGCCCGCACTTCTTTCAAGACTCAAGCAAGACGCTATTATTCAATGGCTACGTCAGTATTTGGGAAATAAGTCAGCTCGATATGAAAAATTAGTCACTGCAAAGTTCGCTGAAACTTACATCCTCGACTACAAAGTCGCTCAAAAAGGTGCCAACAAAGAAATTGTAGAACTCTCAGGCCATCTGGACACCGACTCTTTAAAAGGCTGGCTGCGATTAGCAGATTCCAAAGGAGCCGAGGGTACCCAAATACGACCAACCCTCATCATGACCGACTCACTCCCCGATTTTGTTCCCCCGAGTCCTGATTACTTTGGTCATAAAAGTTCGTCAGTTTACGCGCAAACTTCCGTTCAAGTTTTGAATCAGGAACTCAAACGACTCAATTTGAAAGTGACGCCGGCCAATGAAAGCTTTTCTTCAACACCTCCCCGAGACGAAAAAGGGATTAGTCGGATTAAAGATGTTTTAGCAACTGATGGTTCCAATGCAGTCATTTGGCTCTACTTAAATAAATGCCGAAGTTGCGAGTCGCCTCGACTTGATATTTATCTTTATTCCTTAGAACGAACAGGAAGCGTTCTGTCTATCATGAGTGAGGATTTGCCCCTCACCCTGAAACAATTAGACAATGCAGATAAAATCAGAGCGGCTTTGACCCCCATTTTTAACCAGTTTCAACAGGAATTCGAACGAGTGATTGCTGAAGGAAGATTTTCCGCTCTGCCAATCACCATCACCATCGAAGGAATAGACAACTATTTGGGCTATCGAAAAATTGATTACGCGCTCAGCAAACAAAGCTATTTTTCCGAATGGCTCCCTAAAACCTTTATCCAAAATACAGCTCAGTTTGAAGCCATGAGTAATTTAGCCAGCGAGGAAGTGGCTCAACGCATCGAAAGTCTTGGTTTGGGCGATGGGAAGCTTACTTTAGTCCGCGTTGATTCCCGCAATATAATCGTGAGATACTCTCGTTAAGTCTTTTTTCCTATCTCTTGGAGGATCGTTATGGCTCGTATCCTGTTGCTTCTTTGCTTTGCTTTATCGAGTTGTTCATTTCTAGACTTAGATAGGGCCTCTTCGGAATCTCCTCGAGAAATAGCCTCCATGGATCGCATTTCTTCTCAAGAGTCTTCTAAAAATGCTTTACGAAAACGCATTTTAGTCCTTCCGTTTCGAAATGACAGTTCCGTTGGCGGTCCAGAGTTAAGTCAATTTGCGGCTGAGGAAGTACGAAATCAACTTTCTAACGTGAATGAATTCATCGTCGTAAGGGAACAAGATGTCCCAGGCGCTTCTTTATTGAACTCACCTGCAAATGAAGCAGATTTAGTTCCTCTGATGGAAGCAGCTCGCGCTCATGGCTTGGTAGCTTTAGTTTTAGGAAACCTTAAAGAGGTCAAAATTAAAGAGCGCGGAAATCAAGTGGGACTTTTTCAGACTCGCTACAATACCGTTCAAGCAATCATTGAAGTGAAACTTCTAGATGTGATTACTCAGAAATATACCGCTATGAAAGATTTGAGTGCGGAAATTACCCAAGAAAACACTCGCTTTTTTGGCAGTCGATCAATTGCTTCAACCGATGCGGTAAAAGCCGAAGGGGCGGTTACTAAAGCTATTGAACAAATGGTCCCAACTTTTTCTTCTGAAGCTCATCGAATTGGTTGGAGTGGAAGAATTGCAAAAATTGATGTGCACCGCTTCTATATCAATGCGGGAGAGCTCAGCGGAGTAACTCGCAATCAATTACTTAGAGTATTCGGAGATGCAGAGCCTGTGGTAGATAAAGAATCAGGGCTTGTGATTGGAATGGCTCCAGGCCGATTCAAAGGACTTTTAAAAGTCGTCGACTTTTTTGGCGAAGATGGGGCCATTGCGATTGTTCATTCAGGCGCTGGTTTTCAAGAGCGTGATCGAGTAGAAGCTTACGTCGCCCCAGCCCCCTGATTTTTGAAGGGTGTTTTTTGAAAGAAGTCATCCCCAATTTACTAACTCTTTCTCGATTGGTGCTCATGCCAGTCAGTTTGTACTTTCTAGCTGAAGGATCTCAATTAAAATCCGCTGTCATCTATATTTTCATCGCACTCACTGACTTCTTCGATGGCTATCTAGCAAGACGCTTAAACGCTTGTTCACCTTCCGGAATTGTTTTGGATCAAGTCTCGGACAAATTAGTAGGACTAGGTTTTTTCTGTGGTTTAACTTTTCTCGGCTTATGTCCCGTTTGGTTTTTAAGCCTGCTATTTTTAACTTCTCTGCTCATGGGTTTTGGCTACTTCCTTTCTCAATTCATAACTCAACTTTCGGGCCCTCAAACCACTTTGAAGCTCGGTAAATGGAATACGGGCCTTCAGTATATTTGGATTGGCTGGCTTCTATTCTTCCCGTATCTTAAGGTTTTAAATCAGCTAGGATTTATTGTTCTAGGCATTTTGCAAATTTGGGTTTTTGGTCTTTATGCGTTTCGAATGTACCGAAGTAAAAACCGTCATTCACCAACAAATAAAATGGCAGGCGCTTGAAGAGTTACAACGTGAACTCATTCAACAAGTTAAAAAAGATCCTTCCCTTTTTTTCCTCTTGATTTCCGAGCCATCATCAACATTTACTTTTGGCAGAAATGCTTCGAGAACAGACCTCATCTGGTCAGAGTCCCAGCTAAAGAAAAATCAAGTTGAAGTAGCAGCCGTTTCTCGAGGCGGTAAATGGACTTATCACGGTCCCGGTCAAATTCTTATCTATCCCATTGTTCATTTAAGCTCCCTTGGATTTTCATCAAAAGAAGCTCGGCGTTTTGTTGAAACCCTTCGCCACTCTGTAAAAAACTGTTTGGAATCTTGGCATTTGCCGGTGCAGAGTGAAGAGGAACCCTTTGGTCTTTTTATTAAGGAAAAAAAACTAGTTTCTTTCGGATTATCTTTTGAAGGAGGAATTTCTTCTCATGGCTTATCGGTCTGCTTTTCCTCGCAGCAGTTTTTTTTCAATGGGATCCACCCCTGTGGTCACTCGGAAACTCAGTTCACTTCTCTTCTCGAATACCTTCCCCATTTAAAGTGGTGCGACGCGGCAGAAGCTTTGGTGGAATCCATCAAAAAAGGTTTCAAATTCAATTAAATACCATTAATCTTTATCGAATCTTACGATTTTTTAGAGGAGAAAATCAACTATGCTACACACACTGATCGGTTTTTTTTCATTAACTGTTTTAATGCTGACGGGCTGTTCACAAAGCAGCGATCCCGTCGTGGCCGAATTTAACGGGGTAAAAGTGAAAGCTTCTGAAGCTTTCAATCAAGTAAAAACTCGGCTCTTTGATCTTGAAGAAGAAGTTTATCGAACTAAAGAACAAGCCATTAACGAATATGTCGATCAAAAGATTTTAGAAATGGAAGCCAAAAAGCAAAATGTTTCTAGAGAGCAATTACTAGAAAAAGAAGCGGGTGGCGGAGCAGCAGCTGAAATTACCGATAAAGAAATCACCGAATTTCTGGCTTCTAAGGGACTTTCCTTAACCGATAAGAGAATTAAAAAAGAAGACGTAAAGGAATACCTCAAATTCAGACAAAAATTTGAGAAGCAACAACAGTATGTGACTAAATTGCGAGAAGCTGCCAAAGTAAAAATTTTGGTGAGCGAACCCGAATCTCCCAAAGTTGCAGTCAATGTGGAAGGACAACCTTCCTGGGGAAGCAATAAAGCCCCTGTGACAATTGTTGAATTCTCTGACTTTCAGTGCCCTTTCTGTGCTCGAGCTGTTCCTACTCTCGAACGAATTAAGCAAGAATACGGCCCAGAGAAAGTTCGAGTCGTGTTCCATCACTTGCCTCTTCCCAATCACAATCGAGCTCTTCCCGCTTCTCTTGCAGCAAGTTGCGCGAACGAGCAAGGCAAGTTTTGGGAAATGCATAACCTCTTATTTGAAAACCAAG
>JBJSXY010000229.1:0-3072 GCA_046086625.1 Pseudomonadota bacterium
ACGACCGAGAAATCAAACGCCTTCTTCCGCGGGTCGATGAAATCAATAAACATGAAGCCCGTTTATCTGCTTTATCCAATGAAGCTTTACAAGCACTCACTCCTCAATATCGCGAGCGACTCTCAAGAGGGGAATCCGTAGACAGTCTTTTACCCGAAGCTTTCGCCACTGTTAGAGAAGCAGGGAAGCGGGTCCTCAACATGCGCCATTTTGATGTGCAACTCATTGGGGGCATGGTCCTACATTTAGGTCGCGTTGCCGAGATGAAAACCGGAGAAGGAAAAACTCTCGTTGCAACTCTGCCTGTTTATTTAAATGCTTTGGATAGCAAAGGAGTTCATGTTGTCACTGTGAACGATTACTTAGCCCGTCGTGACTCCGAGTGGATGGGCCAGATTTATCGATTTTTGGGTATGGAAGTGGGCGTGATCATTCACGGGTTAAATGACTCTGAACGAAAACGAAACTATGGTGCAGATATCACTTATGGCACCAATAATGAATTCGGCTTTGATTATTTAAGAGACAATATGAAGTTTCGACTGGAAGATTTTGTCCAGCGTGAACTCAATTTCGCCATTGTTGACGAAGTGGATTCCATCCTCATTGATGAAGCCAGAACGCCTCTCATTATCAGCGGCCCCACGGACGACTCAACCGATAAATACTACACTATTAATTCGGTCATTCCATTACTTCGTAAAGAAGAAGACTACACTATTGAAGAAAAATCTCGAACAGCAGCTTTAACGGAAGCGGGAGTTGAAAAACTTGAGAAAGCCCTTCGCATTCAAAACATGTACGCTCCTGAACACATTGAGATCGTTCACCATGTGCATCAAGCACTAAAGGCCCACGCCATTTTTAAACGCGATGTCGATTATGTGGTTAAAGAAGGTGAAGTTATCATTGTAGATGAATTTACTGGCCGCTTGATGCCCGGACGTCGGTACAGCGATGGTCTCCACCAAGCTTTAGAAGCAAAAGAAGACGTTCGAATTGAAAATGAAAATCAGACGCTCGCGACAGTCACTTTTCAAAACTATTTCCGCATGTACAACAAACTAGCGGGAATGACCGGAACTGCAGATACCGAAGCAGCCGAATTTAACAGTATCTACAATTTGGAAGTTATGGTCATTCCCACGAATAAACCCATGCGACGTATTGATAGTGCAGACGTAATCTATAAAAATCAAAAGGCCAAATACAACGCTGTTTGCAATGAAATTGAAGAACTCTACAAAAAGAAACTTCCCGCTTTGGTGGGTACGATTTCCATTGAGAACTCAGAGCTTTTAAGCTCGTTACTTAAAAAGCGGGGAATTCCTCATCAGGTTCTTAACGCCAAACAACACGAACGTGAGGCCGAAATAGTTGCCCAAGCGGGTCAACCCGGTTCCGTGACCATTGCTACTAATATGGCAGGCCGAGGAACGGACATCGTTTTAGGGCCCGGAATTGCCGATGCGGGCGGCCTCCATATTATTGGTACTGAAAGACACGAGTCTCGCCGAATCGATAATCAACTCCGAGGCCGAGCGGGTCGACAAGGTGATCCTGGTTTCTCGAGGTTTTATCTTTCGCTCGAAGATGATCTGCTACGCATATTCCAAGGAGAAAGAATCAAAGCATTAATGGACCGCTTTGACATGGATGAAAATGAACCCATCGAGTCTAAACTGGTGAGTAAAGCCATAGAGAATGCCCAGAAAAAAGTGGAAGCTCACAACTATGATATTAGAAAACACTTACTCCAGTATGATGATGTTTTAAATCGACAACGTGAAGTTGTTTATGAGTTACGAAAACTCATTCTCTCAGGTCAAAACAATCGAGAATTGATCCTAGATATCATTCGTGAGCAAATTGACGGATTCACGAATACTTTTGCGTCGACAAAACTTCAAAGCGAATGGGACACCAAAGGGATTTTAGATACCCTTCTCTTTTTGTTTGATTCAACTCTTTCCTTTACCGAGAATTCTCTGAGGGACTTCGCAACTCAGAACGATTTGGCGTCTGAGATTTTTAAGCGCTCTGAGGAACTCTATCAGCAAAAAGAGCAAAGTATGAGCTCAGAGGTCATGCGACATCTTGAATCCGTCATTTATTTGGGATCCATTGATCAATTATGGAAAGATCATTTATTAAATATCGATCACCTCAAAGAGGGAGTGGGTCTTCGAGGCTACGCCCAAAAAGATCCTCTGGTCGAATACAAAAAAGAAGGATTTGCTCTTTTTCAAATGATGGATGAGCAAGTTAAAACGGATGTCATTTGTAAGCTTTTCCGAGTCCAAGTCACTCGCGAAGAGCAAGTAGAAGAAATGCAACCAAAGGCTCAACCGATGCAATTTCTCCATGGTTCGGAGGAAGAAGCGAGTGCTGCTCCAGTAAAACGATTGGATGATAAAGTAGGTAGAAACGACCCCTGCCCTTGTGGCAGCGGAAAAAAATATAAGAAATGTCACGGGCAATAATATGCGATCCTCCTGTCCCCATTGTTTAAGTCAAATTGAACACGCTCACTCTGATTCCCAAGTGGTTTGTGCGTCATGCGGAGAAATTTTCAGTCCTTTTTTAACCGCTCAAGACAGCGCCCAAGGAGAACCAGCACCCAGTGATTTTTCAGAGAGTGCACTGGCCTTTAAAGAAATTATCGATTTCGGGCAGTCGCTGAATAGTAGCAACACTCCGGAGAACAAGCAGGAAATTCGAAGCATGTCCGGTTCTGTGTCCAAGGCACCCTCTTCCGCACCTTCTGAATCTGTTACAGATTTTATTTTGAGTACGGTCGATTTGGGATCGAACTACCGAGTCACTCAATGGTGCTTGCCACTTTCACGCATGGTAGTTTTAGGAGATGATTACCATCCCCTAGAAAAAGCTTTTCAGGATTTAAAAGAAGATGCGCAGAAATTAGGAGCGAACGCCATTGTGGGAATACGTTGCACACTTTCCCCCGACAATAAGCGTGCTCTCATCTTAGGAACTCCTATTCGATGCGAAAGAAATCAATAGGAGATCGCCCGTCTCTTAGGCCGATTGGGGCGCGAGCGCTTAAAAGTG
>JBJSXY010000230.1:0-5911 GCA_046086625.1 Pseudomonadota bacterium
CAAGAAAAATGATTTGAAAGCGGCCAAAGCGGTTTATTTTTTAAGTGTTAAGTTTTCACAATTAGCGAGCGATAAAGTTGCGTCATACGTTGCATTGAGAGCGGCAAGCCTCTCTGAGCTCAGTGGAGGAGACAAAGAGGAAACTCGACGGCTCCATGTTCTGGCCCGTGACGTAGAGAAACTAAAGGAACCCCCCACTGCTCTCGAAATTGAACAGGCAAAGCAAAACGTTTATGCCGATGCGGCTTATTACGAAAGACTAGGCACTGAAGCGATGAGTTCCAAAAACTTCGAACGGGCGGAAGGATTTTATTTGGCAGCGTCTCTTGTCTATCCCACCATCGGAAAGCTGTGGACGCGACTGGGGGAAACAAGAGAAGCTTTGGCTCGATCCAAAGATGAGTTTAGATGGGCTGCGATGACGTATGAGAAAGCCATTCAAGTTAGCCCCGAGGAAGCTGAAGCCTATTTGAAGCTGGGCCTTCTTGAGAGTGAGCAATCTAACTGGGCCAGGGCTTACCAGGCGCTTCAGCAAGCCGAGGAAATTGCGCCTGAAGACCCCCTCGTAAAACTCGCGCTTGGAAAACACTTCTTTGCCCGAAAAGATTTTCGAGCCGCCAACGAAAGTCTCAGAGCTGCGAGAAGAATTAATCCCGCCATTTCTGAAGTTTCTTACTATCAGGGGCAACTTTACAAGATTTCAGATCCTGACAATCCAAGATCAGCAATGAGAAGTTTCGAAGAGGCATATAGTAAAGATCCTGGAAATTATGATGCTCTAGCAGAGTGGTTGAAGCTCAAAGTTGTTACATTTGAGAAAATGTTTGCAGTCAAATTTCTTCGTAACATGATTGCCGCAGATCCTCAAAATCCACAACTCTTGTGGGCCTTTGGCGAAGTTTACTCTGCCAACAAAGAGTTTAATCGGGCTATTCAGTATTATATTAAAGCATTGGATATCGATAAAAGCGCACCCAAGGTTCGCCTCTCTTTAGCTCGAGCCCTAGCTAGTTTGGGTCGTGTTGATGAAGCGATTTCGGAGTTTAAGCTTGCCTCAGACTTGAATGCCAGAAATGGCGAGGGATATTTCTATGCGGCCGAGCTTTTGTACCAGATAAAGAATTATCCGCTCACAAGAGATTTGCTTGAAGGGCTTCTTAAAGTCATTCCCAATTATCCGGGTGCTAGACGCCTTCTTGCGATGAGCTATCAGTCAATGAATCAACCAGACCGTGCTATTCAGGAGATGACTCTGGAAGCGCGTGCAAATCCCATGAACTATCAGTTCTCTATAGAGCTGGCCGAGCTCTTTATGGCAAATCAGAAATTCGTTGAAGCCACAAAGGAATTAGCTGGGATAACCAATCTTCCCATTGAAAAGACTGTCGTCGACCAAAGATCTCCCACCGGATTCAAAAAGGAGCCAACAGGTCTCAAAAATTATCGAACAAAGGGACTTCTTTTATTGTCTCGCTGCTATCGGCAACTTAAAAGTTTTGAAGCCGCAGATGGCGCCATTCAATCAGCGCTTGCTCTGGATCCGGAAAGTCTGGATCTTAAATTGGAACGAGGTTTTGTGTACCATAGCTTGGGACGATATAGAGATGCAGCCAAAGACTTTAATGAGTTTCTGAACAAAAACCCCAACGGACCAGAGGCCCCGACCGTTAAAGATCTTTTAAATAAAACTGTGATAGAGGAATAACCGATGCTGGATGTAAAAACGCTGATATCAAGTGTTGATGAGGTGAAAGAATCTCTAAAAAAACGCAACAACTCTCCTGCCGTAGAATTACTTTCCTCGGTAGCGCATATGGATGGTCAGCGAAGACAGATCATTCAAAAAGTTGAGGGGCTGAAAGCAGCTCGAAATCAAGCGTCTCAAGAAAGTGTAAAAGTTAAAAAGTCCGGAGGAGACGACTCCCCCATTTTGCAAGAAATGAAGCGCGTTGCCTCGGAAATAAAACTGCTAGATGAAGAGCTTGTAAAAATCGAAGAGGCACTGAATGGCTTGATCTACGAGTTTCCAAACATTTTGGATGTAAGCGTTCCTGGGGGCAAGTCGAGCGAGGAGAATGTGGAAGTCCGCCGCTGGGGAGTCCCGAGACAGTTTTCTTTTTCACCAAAAACGCATGACGAAATTGGAGAAAAGCTTGGGATACTCGACTTTAAAAAAGCGGGTGAAGTAACGGGGGCTCGGTTTTGTTTTCTTAAAGGGCAAGCGGCTCGATTGGAAAGAGCTCTCATTCAATTCATGCTCGATACCCATTTAGAGCACGGATACGAGGAAATGATCCCCCCTTTTTTGGTGAATCGAAAAGCGCTTATCGGCACCGGGCAGCTTCCAAAATTTGAGGAAGATGTTTTTAGAATTGAGAAGTTCGATTTCTTTTTGATTCCCACGGCTGAAGTTCCCGTCACCAATTATCATCGAGACGAAATTCTCGAGGAGCCGAGTTTGCCTCGAAGTTATGTGGCCTATACTCCGTGTTTTAGATCCGAAGCGGGAAGTTATGGGAAGGACACGAAGGGGCTAAAGCGACAGCATCAATTTAATAAAGTTGAGCTTGTCAAAATCGTCGCTCCCGAACAGTCCGAAAAAGAGCATGAGCTATTAACAAGTCATGCGGAAAGAATTTTGCAGAAGTTGGAACTTCCTTATCGAGTTATGCTTTTGTGTGGTGGCGATACTGGATTTAGTTCTCGAAAGACTTATGACATCGAAGTGTACTCTCCTGCTTTAAAAGGATTTATGGAAATTTCAAGTTGCAGTAATTTCGGTGACTTTCAAGCGCGAAGGGCCGGCATACGTTACCGAAATTCATCAACGGGGCGCCCCCAGTTTTGTCACACTCTAAATGGGTCAGGTCTTGCGGTGGGAAGAACGCTGATGGCCATTATGGAAAATTACCAACAGGAAGATGGTACATTCACTATTCCCAAAGTATTGAAGCCCTATTTGGAAGTTAAGATTTAGGTTTAGATTTATTTGACCCGTTAGAAGAAGCGGGAAGCCGGCTGTCATTTTTGTTTCTTGCGACAAGGTCTTGATAACCCAGCTGACAAGCTGTTCGTAAGGACTGCGACTGACTCGACTTCGCACAACGATTCAAAGCTTCTCGAGAGGCATCAGAAAACAAGCCGGCCTGTTTACCCAAAACCAATGCAGCATGAACCTTGGTCGACTCTTGTTGCTTTTCGTCCGACAATAATCTTTGCAAAGTATCCACCAGAGGTTGTGATTGATCTCCACACACACCTAAAGCCAGCACGGCTTTATCCACGAGCTCTCCATCGTCAGTTTCGCTGATGATTTCAATCAAGCGTTTAGTCATGGGAGAATTAATTCTCTCGGGCAGGACATTTAAAACATCAATTGTGGCTATCAGCATGTCCGGATCAGAGCTTTCAACTGTCTTCTCAAGAGCCGCCCAAGTTCTACTTGAGTCTTTTCGAGATTGGTTTTGCAAACCAGAAAGACACGTAAGAGCAAGCGGCGTATCCTGGCTTTCCGCACAGGTTGCCAGAAGCTCCACAACAGTATTCTCCCCAGAGCCATATTCAGCCAAAACCTTGATTGCCCAACGCTTGATTCGTTCGTTACTAGATTTATTAAAAACAGCGACAAAAGAATCTGGGTGAACACCCTCTCCATATTCGTAAAAATAGGTCAAAAGGGCCAAAGTTTCATGCGCGTCTGTGGATTTGTTTAGAGCATCCAACATGGCTGTTTGCACTTCTTTGGAATCGTCTGATCGAGCGGTGAATGTTCTGATTAAAGTTTCGCGCAAAGAGGGGTCCGATTTAAAGGTTTCTAAAAGAGCAGAGCGAATCGCGGCTTTTTTACTTTGATTGCCGGCTCTCCCCATCGCTTTCGCACATAAAATACGAATTTGCTCATCGGAATCCTTTAAACAAGATAATAGGGTCGAAACAACTGAGTCTTGGTAAATGGGTTGTGAGTATTGGCTTAATTTAAAAGCCGCTACTTTCTTCTGTTCGGGATCATTGGTTTCAGAGAGCGTACGAGACCACAAAACCACTGGATGAGTGATGGGTTTTAGATTTTTCCTCTTAGCCCGTTTTTTAGAGGCCGCACCAGCAGCACCCGAATAAAGAACCACCAACAGAACGACTAGAAAAGTTCCTATTCGTTTCATTGTTTTAATTATTTCAACCCGTGAAGATCTAACCTTCCGCCCGAAGCTACTTTATCAGCCACAGCGTCTGTCTTTGTAGAAAGCTCCATCAGTCGTTTTGCAACACTTTGAGCGCTCATTTTTGGATCGGTTGACCATAGAGTTGCAGCGGCCCCCGCTACGTGAGGGGTTGCCATAGAAGTCCCATCCCATGTCACAACAACCTGACCCAGGTTGATAATGGTATCTTGATACTTATCTCCTGGAACAGTTGAGAGAATTTTTACTCCAGGAGCAGCAATTTTTACGCTCTTTTCGCCCCAGTTGGAAAAGCTTGCCAAGTTGTTTTCAACGTCAATGGCAGCAACGGTAAATACGTTATCTAGCTGATAAGCAGCAGGATAAACCGGCTTGTCGTCATTATCGATATCAAACCCCGAAGCGCCCCCTTGAGCATTTGCTCGACCGTTTCCTGCAGCCGCCAAGAAGAGAACCCCTTTTTTCCCGGCACGCTCAATGGCTTCTTTTAGGAGGCCATCTTCCTCTTGTTGTCCATCTGATTCGCCACCCCAGCTTGCGTTAATAATGTTCGCTCCATTGTTGGCAGCATAGTCGATAGCTGAAATTGCTTCGGCAGTTCCGCCTTGACCGCTTTCAGTAATAAACCGAAGAGCCATGATTTTTACGTTGGGAGCAAGCCCCACAATTCCCATTTTATTATTAAGGGCAGCTCCAATACACCCAGCAACGTGGGTTCCGTGCCCTGGATTTCCCCCCTGGAGAACGATATCCATTAAGCTCAAAGTAAGATCGTAGGGCTTATTGTCGTTAGCCGCAAAATCCCAACCGACAACGTCATCAATATAGCCATTGTTATCGTTGTCGATCCCATCTCCCGGGATTTCCTTGGGGTTGCGCCACATGTTTGCGATTAAATCTTGGTGATTGTAATCAACACCCGTATCTGTCACCGCCACGATAATCTCTTTACCCCCTGGAGTTTTTTTCCAAGCACCAGCTGCATCGACGGCGGACATTCCCCATTGTTTGCTAAATAGCGGATCGCTTCCAGGGGCTTGCTTTGACGGCTTTTTAATTTCTGGATTGTCTGGATAAGGAGTGTTAGCCGCGGGCTTTGTTTCTTCCGTTTTTTCTAGTTCTTCAGCTAAACGAGCACGATTTTCCTCTAATGAAGGACTTAAGAACGTTTTCAGCTTGCGGTTGGGTTCCATTTTTAAAACTGGCGAGGGCCCTGATTTTTTCGAACCAAGCCATTTCATGGTTAGGCCGTTTTTTGGAGTCGACCATTTGTAAACCTGACCTTCTCGGCTTACCAATTCCAAAACCCCACCATTTTGTTCTAAGAAAGTTTTTTCAGCAGATTGATCTGCGGACTTCAACTTAACAATATACTCAGCGCCAAAAACCAACGAAGAACAAGAAAGTGTTAATGCAATACTGATGAGTTTTTGGATCATGCGGTCCCCCTGTAATTGGCCTATTTTGGTTGTTAACCAAGATGAATTCAACATTAAAAAAAAGAGGCTCTTTACCTGTACTTGGCCCTACTTTATCTGTGGTGTGTCAAAGGTCAAGCTCAGAAGCCAACTATTCGGTAACAAATGATCAACATTGGGGATTTTTCGCTCGAAATCAGAGCCCAAAAACGGCATTTTTGGTATGATATCGCGATATGAGCCAAACCGACAAAATTCTGCTTTGCGTCAAGGGCAAAGATGCCCTGGCTGCAGCTGCAGCCAAAGAACTCGAGT
>JBJSXY010000231.1:0-3654 GCA_046086625.1 Pseudomonadota bacterium
CCTCAACAAACTGATGCACTTTCTCAGTCGTTGCTGGAGCCATTTTCGGATCCCTCATTAAATACAAGCTCAAAACTTTCTTTTGAACTTCAAAATCAGGCTCTCCTACTTCTAACTGCTCAAACTGAGGGTTCTTTTTACTGAGTAAATAAGCAGACAAATCTGCAATTTCAGAATCAGCTAACCGCAGAGACGGCATGGCTGTATCTTTCCAATAACGACGCGGATTTTTTAACCACTGCCCGAGCCATTCGCGATTGAGTTTACTCCCTACAGTGGAGAGGTCAGGAGCCTGTGCGAAACGTCTTCGTCCCTCAGGAAACTCATCCATTCCATGACATCCTAAACAGCCGACGGCATAGAAAAGATTTCGCCCGCGTTCTACGTTGCCCCCTGAAGGAGCGCTATAACTCGGCTTGTAGTCTTCTGAGAGTGACAAAATGTAATCTGAGATGGCGAACAGTTCAGCTTCTTGATAAGCCGTGTAGTCAGCACTCTCGGTATTGCCTTGGTGAAACTGTGCAGGCATGCGCGCATGATCATTAAAGGACTTTGGATTTCGCACCCAACGTACAATCCAATCATGATTCAATTTTCCTTTTACTTTCTTTAACGAGGGGGCCGGTTTACGGATATGATCCCAACCCTCAATTCGATGGCACCCATAGCAACCGGCTCCACGAACGAGCTGGACTGCTTTATTCAGCTTTTGAGCAGCGGGCACATATTCAGTCTGTTTGTGACAAACACGGCACTGACCTTCGACATACTGGAGCGGCACCATTTTTTCGATCACATGGTGCATTTCGTGCCAGCCGTATTTCTTCTGCCATTCCTTCTTTTGTTCTTCGTTACGAGGAGTATGGGCGGAGCGAACAAAATCTACCGACGCGCCTCGCCCCGAGTGACAAACGGTACAACCTATCTTCTCTGTGGGATGAGGGGAGCTCGCTCCTAGCATTAAATCTAAATTGGGATGAGTTCGGTAGGGCTGTGGAGCATCTTCAAAACCGGGTGTGTCGATTGCTAAATGGCAAGTAGTGCAACGGTCTACTTTTTGTACCTGAGCAAAGTAAACATCATCACGGATGGTAGGAATCACAATTTGCTGAACTTTGAATACTGGATTCGCTAAGTCTAAAATAGGGGCACTGCGAAGCACTTTTGAAAGAGTAATTTCAGAACTACTCTTAGCAGCAACTAATCGATCAACATTGGCCTGGAGTTTCTTAAGTTCCTTTTCTGCAGAATCTTTTTCGGAGTTAATTTGAGCTATTTCAGCATTTTTTGCGTCTTCAGCAATTTGAGCTGCATTGGCATCATCCGATAAAGCTTTCACTTTCGCCCATTCTTTATCTAGCTTTTCCCTCTCGGTTTTTTCTTTTTTTGAAAGCTTCGTCCCCTCTTCAATTTTTTCTCCGTGAGCAACTTTATGACCAAAGACGTTTTCGTACTCATATTTATGAACATCATAAATACCTTTTGCTGCTTGATACTTGTCTACTTTGTTTACCCGAGCCGTCGTTAATTTGGTCAACTCTTTTTGAAGGGTTTTTACCTGAGAAGCTTTGTCTTTGGAGCTTTTGTCTAAATCTGCTAACCGTGTTTCTAGTTCTTTGAGTTTGTTTTGATCGAGGCCCTGTTTAGCTTCTTCGATTTGTTTCTCAATTTTGTTTTTTCGATAATTAAAGAAATCAACTTGGTATTTTTTCCACTCGCGCCCGAAACCATCGAGAATCATCCATAAAGTGAACACCAACATGACGACGCTGGAAATTCCAAACGCTTTCATCAGAGTTTTACTTTTATAAAACTTATCGTCAGGTGCAGCGTTTTTGGAAGCCATATGAAGACTCCGTCACTTAGTTAAATGTTAAAGAAGTATTCGGGAATCGCCACGATATACTTCAAGTTAATTGTCCATCTTAAAATCATCTTGATTGGCAACGAAGCCATCAAAAGCAAAATGGTCACCATAATGTAGAAGCGGGGTTTTCCCATTTTTTCTAAAAAGCTTTTCATAATAGTCTTCCCGAGCAAAACAGGTCCCGCCACCATGTAACCAATCACCAAAATAATTCCCACAAATTCCCTAAAGAGCCAAAAATCAGGGAGCTTTCCTCCATTGATACCCGCAAATCGGAAAATATATTCAGAGAGATTCACGTTTCGAAGAGCTTCCAATTTGTGCAGGTCCCACACTTCGTAGGGACCATAAAAATTCCAGTTCGGACCTCTGAGGAAAGTACCCAGGATAATGAGCACCACCCAAAGAATGAGAAATCCAAACAAATAGGTTGTGATGGCAAATTTGCGATCATTAAAGCAATAGTAACCGTTTCCTTTAGGGTTCACATCGATGTACGGCAACACAATAAGTCCCACCACAATCAAAGTGGGAAATACCACCCCTGCGAGCCAAGGATCGAAATAAACCAACATTTCCTGTAATCCCAAGAAGTACCAAGGAGCTTTCGAAGGGTTGGGAGTTTCCACCGGATTCGCGGGTTCCTCGAGGGGAGCACGAACAGTGATTGCCCAAATGAGAAGAACCGACCACACAATGATGGAACAAATAAATTCGCTAAATATCAAATCAGGCCAAGTAAAAACCAGTTCCTTCGCTTCCTGTTTATTTTCAACGTCCTTGCCTTCGGCAATGAGCTTATCGTTCTTGACCGCTTTGTTTAACGGAAGCCAACAAAAAACTGCGAGTAAAAACAACATCAACACAATGGGCACGTTGTCGGGTTTAGTGACCACATCCCTAAACGTAGGGTTTAGCATGCTGATTAAGATAAAAACGGCCATCGAAACCAAAATCGTGTACAAAGCCGACTTTGTGGCGAACTTTTCCCGATAAGGAAAAAGAACCAAATAAAAAGCCAAGCACGAAAGCGTAAATAACCACTCGGGCCGACATAAATAATTAATCGTTTGGGTAATGAAGCTCATGGGTGTTCCTTATAGAGGTCCTGAAATGCCCCCGTCTTTTCTTACTCGCCAAAAATGTATGGCCATCAAAACACTGGCTACTAAAGGAATAAAAATACAGTGAAGAACATAAAAACGAAGCAGGGTTGCCTCTCCCACTAACCGACCCGCCAAAAGCGCAAAGCGAGCATCACTGCCCGCATTAATGGCCTCAAATCCAAGCAGCGAATTCAGAAGCGCAGCTCCAGGGCCTTCATTTCCCGCAAAAGGTGTGGCTCGAGCCATATTCGAACCCACGGTAATCGCCCAAATAGCAAGCTGATCCCACGGAAGCAGATATCCCGTGAAACTTAATAAAAGTGTCAGAACCAAAAGGATAACTCCAATGCCCCAATTAAATTCACGAGGTGGCTTATAAGAACCAGTCAAGAAGACGCGGAACATGTGCAACCAAACACTGATGACCATGCTGTGAGCGCCCCAACGATGGATTTCACGCATAATTCCAATCGGCACATGCTCACGAAGTGCAATGATATCGTAGTAAGCGTATTCAGCCGTTGGGCGGTAATAAAACATCAAGAGCACGCCCGTGATAGTTTCCACTAAAAAAAGGAAAAAAGTGATTCCGCCCATGCACCAAGTAAAACTCATCCGAACACCCGATTTTTTCATTCGAATGGGATGTAAATGCAGAAAGACATTCATGAGCACCACGAG
>JBJSXY010000232.1:0-4326 GCA_046086625.1 Pseudomonadota bacterium
AGACCCAGGAGACCAATAGCTTGAGAAACAGGAAGTCTTAATTCGCCTGAATCAGTACCCTCCGGTCTTTCAAGCCACATGGCTCTTAAAACTTTCGTGTAGTAATAGAGTGAAACAACACTATTCAAAACCCCAAGAAGGGCCAGCCAAAGATAAGACTGACTCTGGATCAGACTTCCAAAAATTAAAAATTTACCAATAAACCCAGAAAAGAGTGGGATTCCTGTGAGTGAAAACAAGAAAATAGCCATGCAAACACCAACGAGCGGCATTCGATAACCCATTCCTTTAAAATCACTGAGTTCAGATCCATTTTTTTGGTCAGTTACAATTCCCACAATCCAAAAAGCTCCCAGGTTCATTGCACAATACGCAATCAGATAAAAGATAATGGATGAAAAAGCGGCAGGGGTCATTACTACAAACGCCATTAAGATGTATCCCACATGAGCAATACTGGAAAATGCTAGCATTCTCTTCACATTCGTTTGAGCAATCCCACTCAAATTTCCAACGATCATGGTTGCTGCTGAAATAATTGCTAGGGTTGGTGCCAGATTAATTCCTGCAATAGGGGTAAATAGGCCCCCTTCTTGTTTCTGACAGAGCGCCGTTAAGACAAAATGAAGAAGTGCGCCAAACCCTGCAGCTTTTGGACCCACCGAAAAGAAAGTGGCTACCGGAGTGGGAGAACCTTCATAAACATCGGGTGTCCAAAAGTGAAAAGGAAATGAGGAAATCTTGTAAGCAAATCCGGCATAAATCATGACAAGCGCCAGATAAAAGACAAAGGGATGTGTTCCATTGTTTTTAATCAAAGCTTCTGCAATGGCGGGATAATTTAAAGCTCCCGTATATCCATAAATTAAACTAATTCCATAAATCATGAGGCCTGAAGAAACCGCCCCATATACAAGATATTTGAAAGAGGCTTCGTTTGAACGAGAACTGTCCCTGGAAAAGCCAGCTAATACGAATGAAATAATAGAGACTGTTTCGATGCCGATATAAAGCGTTAGAAAATGGTTCGCCAAAACCATCAAGCTCATTCCGAACGTCATACAGAGAATGAGTAAAGAAAACTCTGAGCGACCATGCTTTTCAATCTCTTTGGAACCCAAAGTCAGATAAGCCGTCACACCACAGGCAAACAAAAAGAAGTATCGAAAAAATGAGACCAATCCTGTTTCTGTGACAAGGCCTGAAAAAAAATCTCCCGAAATACCTTTTTGGCTAGAAGTCACTAAAGCAGAGGCAACGCAAGTCACGATCACCCAAATTAAGGGAAAAGAATTCTCACGAAGTTTGGGTATGAAACCATCCAACAAAAAGAGAAGCGATAAAAACCCCACCAAAGTGAGCTCTGGTGCAAACGCTTTTAAGCTTAAAATCATTTCTGGAGTCACGTTACGCTACCCCCAATGCGCTTAGAATTTTTGCGACCGTGGGTCCCATTAAATTAAGAACCGGCATGGGATAAACACCCAGTACAATCACTAAAACACAGAGCGGGAATAAGGTAAGACGCTCTCTCCAGTTCATGTCGGTCATGTCTTTGTGCTCTTCATTTAAAGGTCCCAAAAATACTCGCATAAACATCCAAAGGAGATAGGCCGCGCCTAACAAGATCCCAATCGATCCGATTACGACATAAGTCTGATATTTTGGGTTTGAAAACGTTCCCAAAAACACAAGGGCTTCACTGATAAATCCAGAGAGTCCGGGAAGTCCTAAAGAAGCAAATAGCGCAATCGCCATCATGCCGGTATACACGGGCGCTACAGAAGCAATGCCCCCAAAACCTTTGGATCCATCCGGTTTAACAATCCATCGATGATGGGCTCGATCGTAAGCAACGCCCACTAAAAGAAAGAGCATTGCGGTGGAAGTTCCGTGATTAAACATCTGCATCACAGCACCATTTACTCCAGCTACGGTGAAGCTTGCCATTCCCATAATCACATACCCCATGTGAGAGACGGATGAGTATGCGACAAGTTTTTTCAGATCTTTTTGGGCCATCGCACAGAAAGCTCCGTAAATAATGTTGATGACACCCAGGATCATCATGGCAGTGGAAGCCCAAGTGGTGGCTTCAGGGAAAATAGGATAGTTCATTCGAAGAAGCCCGTAAGTTCCCATTTTTAAAAGCACACCTGCCAGAATCACAGAAACCGCTGTGGGCGCTTCCACGTGTGCCCAGGGCAACCAAGTATGGAAAGGCCAAATCGGTACTTTGATAGCAAACCCAATAAAGAGCCCAATCCACAAAATTTTATCTAGAGCAAACGTCGATCCAAACAACGTGACTGTTTTGTTTAAGAACTGAGTGTGATTTTGCGCTAAAGCTAGAAGATCAAATGTATGTGGATCGGAGTAGTAATACATGGCCAACATCGCAAGGAGCATGAGCACCGAACCCGCCAGTGTATAAAGGAAAAACTTTATAGCTGCGTATACTTTGTCTTTGCCACCCCAAATACCAATCAAGAAATACATCGGGAGCAATATGACTTCCCAGAATATAAAGAAGAGGAAAAAATCAAGAGCACAGAAAACACCCATCATTCCCGCTTCGAGAAACAAGAACATGGCGTAATAACCCTTAACTCCTTTTTCAATTCCCCAAGAAGCAAACACGCAAAGAAAAGATAAAAGAACGGTCAATAGAACCATCGGGACACTTAAACCATCAATTCCCAAGTAGTATTCAATGTTGAATGCTTTGATCCAAGAAGCTCGCTCTACAAATTGAACCCCATCGCTTGTCCTATCGAAATTGAAATAAAGCCAGACTCCCAGAAGAAGGGGAATCCCGGTAAAAACCACTGATGCCCAACGAACCATATTGGGCTTATCTTTCGGCAGAGCCAAAATCGTAAACATGCCCAGAAGGGGAATGAACGTCATCAAACTTAGAATTGGTAATTGAGCCATACGCGTTTATCTCACCTCGTCATATAAAAAAGTAACATTCCAAAAACAATGAACGTCAAAATCAAGTACTGCTGAATTTTTCCAGTTTGCAGCTGCCGCAAAACCCAGCCGCCAGCGGCTACGACTGTTCCCGAGCCATCGACAGCTACTTTATCCACTACGATGTCATCAAATTTTCCAATGATGGTTTTTACGACCATCGCAATTTTGGCCCAGCCATCTACAAAAATACGGTCGACCACTTTGTCATCGAATTTCGCCATCAAGACCGTGACCGGCAAAAACAGCTTTTGAATAATCACTTTGATGTAGAGATCATCAAAGTAGTATTTGTTCCACAAAAGCGTGTGAACAGGTTTTAAGGCTTTCTCAAAAGCTGCCGCCGAAATGACTTTCTTAAGATAGGTTAGAGCGGATAAAAATATCCCCAATCCCGCTACAATCAACGAAATAACCATCGCAAGACTGTGAGCATGATGCTCCACTTCTTCACTGACATGAAGACCATGCACACCCATTTCTGTTTTCACATTTTCAAGAGCATGATCAAACCAGTGAATGGGTAATAAATTCGCATCCACTGAATGAATACCCGTAGGACCTGCAAACACGATGGCAAAAGACAGAGCTGCCAAAACCATCAACGGAAATGTCATTTTGATGGGAGACTCATGAGCGTGGTGATGTTTGTGCTCATCTCGCGCATGACCAAAGAAGGTCATGAAAATGAGCCGGAACATATAAAACGCTGTGAGGCCTGCTGTGATAAATCCAAGCACTGGAATCCACATTTGGCCTGGATGGCTCATTCCATAAGCTAAAGCATCGCCAAGAATTCTATCTTTACTGACAAACCCGCTAAATCCAGGGACCCCAGCGATCGCAAGAGTAGCAATAAACATCGTTAAGAACGTAATCGGCATTTTCGATCTTAATCCGCCCATTTCTCTCATGTCTTGAGTATGAACTGAGTGAATCACTGATCCTGAAGCCAAAAAAAGACAAGCTTTGAAACATGCATGAGTAATGACGTGCATGAAACCTGGAGCAAACGAACCCACTCCCATTCCTAAAACCATGAATCCCAATTGGGAAATGGTGGAATAAGCGAGGACCTTCTTAATATCGACTTGAACAAGCGCAATACAAGCTGCCAAAAATGCAGTGAGCGCTCCCACAGTCGCAATCACTGGCAATACAATTTGAGCTGCTTCCAATACAGGATAAGTTCGAACTAACAAGAAAACCCCTGCAGCCACCATAGTAGCAGCGTGAATAAGCGCTGAAACAGGAGTGGGACCCTCCATCGCATCGGGGAGCCATACTTGTAAGGGAAACTGAGCAGACTTCCCGATAGTTCCCATCATCAACATAAACCCGATGAAAGTA
>JBJSXY010000233.1:0-2477 GCA_046086625.1 Pseudomonadota bacterium
CAAGAATGAAAGAACAGCCATCATAAAAGTGATCGAAGACTTTAAGCTTGATGATAAAGAAAGAAAAGGCATAGCTGAAAAGATCCTAAGCCCATTTCAGGATAAAAAAGTTTTAGCGAAGCTTAAAGCGGACCCTCTTAAAAGAGAGAAATTACGAGAATCCTTGGTGAAAATAGGCTGTTCTAGCGATGAGGCAAAGGAGCTTGTCACCGAAATTACAAGCCAAGGAGTCACACCAAAAGTCATGACAATAGTGGATTCCGCGCTTCAGCGGCCACCGGTCTTTCGCCAGCCACCATCAGGAATCTTGGATTTGATAACTTCGGGTATTGAGTATGATAGACAGGTTCGAGTGGGGACTCTTCGGTTCTTAGGACCCGGGAACATAACGATAGGCGATGTGGTGTCCCTCCGTTTACGGAGCTCGGGGGAAATTATTACAGGAAGAATTCTTAAGGATAAGGGTCATGCTTTCGCACGTGGAGCGACTATCAGAATAGACCAAAATCCTCAAGGTGGCGGACCTTTCATAATAGTCAGCGAAAGAGATATTCTTAGTTTGAGAAAAGGCAAATCAGTTCCCAGTCTTCATGATATTGGTCCCTCTGATTGGGTTCGGTTAGATGGCAAAGTAGGTAGAATCTTGGGCTATAGCCCAGACGGCACTGAAATTATTTTTGTCGAGGCCCGCAAAACAGAACAAGAGGCGATCAAGATTCCCTCTAGCAAGGCAAATACCGTACGCAAAATACCAGGAGGAGGTTGGGCCATTTCCGAAGTAGATATGAGAGCTCTCCCCGATTCTTCTGGTGCTAGGACGGCCGCCTTAGACATAAAAGCTTCGAACCGCCAAGAATTGGAGAGAAAGTATCAAAGTCTAGACGATTGGGATGTGCGGTGGGGCGAATATCCCTATAAACGCCCAGAGGGATTAATAGTTAGTACTCCAGATAAGCCGTTAGATATTCAGGGCCTGACGGTTGATACAATTTATTTGTGGGTTATCCGATCTGACGGAGCCATGGTCATCGCTCCGGAGATGGATCCGAGTCGGCGTGATCGAACATTGAAGCACCGCGATTTGGATCCCAACTCAGAAGGAACGGAGGGAAACCCGGCCCGCTTGGCAGGTGAATTTAAAGTAGTGAAAGGACACAATGGGCAGTTGGTCTTACTCTTTGATCGTGACTCCAGTTATATTTTTAAGCGCACAGATTGGCAATACCTAGGCCGACAAGCCCCCAGGACAGGTCTTTGGGTTCGCGAATATGATTGGCTCGATGAATATGTGCCAAATATTTTTGGGCGCTATTTCGAATTGCCTTCGGGGTCTTCTCTTGAGGAGCGTCCAAAGGTACAAGAGTATTGAAAAGTAACCCATTCGAAAATACCAGCCCCAGTCAAAGGATCTTGGCCTCGGGTCCGATGAGCTCCAACACTGCTTGCCTCAACGCCGTTTTCGGATCGGGCTCTCTCCCACAAGCAAGTTTTGCCACCAAACCTGGTGCCTGGATTTTCTCACTCCCCTCCCCTAAGAGTCCCGAAATCAAAACCGACTTCTTTCCGAGTCTTTCAGCCACTTGAATGGCTGCCCCAGGAGATTTTCCTTGAAGTGTTTGAAAGTCGCTCTTCCCTTCTCCGACTATTAAGAGATCATGCCGCTGCAAAAGAGTTTCAAAACCAGAGGCTTCTAAAACAAACTGGGATCCTGAAACTAAGGTACCGCCAAGAAATGCATGAACTAAGTTCAACCCCCAAGTGCGACAGGGAACGGAATTGAAAGAGCTGATGTTTCTTCCTACAGTAAGCCTTTAATCACAACAAAAAAGGAGACTGGAATATGCGGAAGTACCATCAACTCAATCGAGAAGAAAGATATCAAGCGGAATTTATCTGGTCTCAAAATAGCGTACTGAAAACACTGCTACTTCGCCCTCGCACCTGGAGAAGCATTTAACTTTCGCAGAGCTTCTATCGGAACGTATCCAACTCGTTCGAAGCGGCGGCTCGCTCGAGTGCTTCTGGTTTTCGTTACCCACTCGAGTATCCGTTATTATTTCACCCCGGATCCTGTCGACGACGGTCTTCGAATATCAGACTGCGATTTTTCACGATCCGCTTCAGGCCACCAACTAGCATAAACCACTAGAACAATCTATTATGAGCCGACCTGGTAACAAAATAAGCTGTAATTTTTACTTCGGGTGTTAGTTTGTCTTTCTGAAATCGACACCAGGTAAATACATCGTTAACAAAAAATATCATCAATGATAGATTTGATCCGGAGGAATATTCTTTGAAGGGTTCAGAAATGCGGCTAATTCGTGAGAAGCGCGACTCGAACGCGAAGAAGTGAAGTACTTGTATGCAAAGCGGATCGTCGCGCCGGTCCGCGCAAACGTTAGGCCCACTATGATGCATAATTTCTTACTTGCGGCAGCTCTCGTGTTTTCAAGCTCAGCGGTCGCGGAGGCAAG
>JBJSXY010000234.1:0-4981 GCA_046086625.1 Pseudomonadota bacterium
CCCAATACGCCGTACTCGAGGTTTTCCTGAGTTGCACCTGTACCGCGGCCATCTACGTTACCGTCTTGACGAGAAGCAACCCCCATCACAGTTACAGGGCCTGTGCCGTAAGTAAGCATCAACCCATTGTGCATTCTGGGAAGGGTTGAAAAGAGGATCCCTTGTTTAGCGTAAGCTCCGAGGCCCACAGTGTCGTTTGCTTCGTTCAAGAACGGAGAATCGAAACGACCTAATTGCCAGCTAAGACCTGAGTCATAGCTCCAGTTAACGTAAGCTTGCGCTTTGGTATTGAAGGCTCGGAAACCTGTGGCATATCCAGCTTGTCCAGTTTCAGTGATATTTGCAGCTGTGAAACTGAAGGGCAAGTCCACCACCATTTTGCCGCGGCCTAATTCTTTTGTCAGATAAACCGCAGCGTCTGCGATTTCTGAATTCATGGCTTGTTCAGGCGTTCCACTTAATTTGGAACCAACTTGAGCGTCAATGAACCCGCCGAGTCCTGCGAATGCGGGAACTGCTAACCAGCTCACCGCCACTAGTACTGCTGTTTTTTTAATACTACTTAGATGTTTATTCATGCTTGTGTCTCCGTGAAATTGGTAGCTACCAACCAGAGTTAATCTAAACTAGTGAAAATCAACTTTGACGTGCACTACCCCAGATAACCATTTCTCTTATGAAATGCTCTGGTTACAAATAGTGTGACAGATTGTTAACAAGAAGCAAGAGGGACGCGTTAAAAAAAATTACGCGCGTTAGTCGAATGGGAAGCAACGAGCTATTGCGTCGCAGAAAAAATTAGCGAGCTTTTGCTTTTCCTTGATGAGGAAGATCAGGAGCTAAGTCTTGTCCGTATTTGTCGCCTCGACGAGACATCTTGTGAGCGGCGTTGTGGCCTTTTTTCTTTTCCCGTTCTTTCTTCATTTGATTTTCTATTTTCACCACACATTGATCGATAGAAGCGTACAGGTCGTCGCTCTTCGCAGTTGCCACCATATCGTGGTACTCCGCATGACACGTGAGTTCCACGCAGTGTTCGCCGCGGCTAACACTTAAGATGGCGTGAATTTCCATGGGGTAACTAATGTACTTCTCAAACTTCGAAGTCTTCTTTTCAACGTACGATTTGATAGCTTCTGTAGATTCTAAATTTTTGAAAGTAATGTTGAGACCCATGGTTTTCCTCCGGTAGTAAAGAAAAGAACGGCTTTCGGGGGGCAATTCTTTAGGGGAACATTATGCTTCTTAGAACACTTTTTTGCGCTTTGAAGACGGCAAAATTCCAAGCATTTCTCGATACTTAGCCACTGTCCTTCGGGCAATGTTGATGTTTTCTTTGAGAAGCAGTTCCACGATTTTCTGATCGCTGTAAGGATTCTTTGGGGGTTCTTCGGCCACAATCGCTTTTACTTTTTCTTTCACGCTTTCAGAAGCTACGTCTGAGCCACTCACGCGACTAATCCCACTATTAAAGAAGAATTTAAGTTCAAAAATACCGCGCGGAGTATGCACGTATTTATTGGTGGTCACGCGGCTAATAGTGGATTCATGCATGCCGATATCATTGGCCACATCGCGAAGCACCATCGGTTTTAAGAATGCAATCCCCTTATCAAAGAACTCACGCTGCTGACGAACAATGCTTTCCGTCACTTTAAAAATCGTTCTTTGACGCTGATGAATACTTCGAATGAGCCAAACAGCTGAGCGAAGTTTTCCCTGAACGTAGTCTTTTGTTTGAGCTTGTGAGAATTCCCCTTTTTCAAGGAGGTTTTTATAGAAAGAAGAAATTTTTAATTTGGGAAGTCCATCTTCATTGAGCATTACCACATATTCTTCGCCGCGTTTAACGACATAAATATCGGGGATGATGTAATGCGAAGGAGCCCCCCCAAAAGCACGGCCCGGTTTTGGCTCAAGCTCTTCAATCACTTTAATGCGCTTGATGATTTCTTCCATCGAAAGCCCCAGCGCTTTGGAAATGGCTTGGTAGTTCTTCTTTTCCAGATCTGGAAGATGATTTTCTACGATTTTTTCAAGCATCTCATCTTCTGGTTTCATGTCGTAAATTTGCACCAAAAGACATTCTTTTAAATCGCGCGAAGCAACGCCAATAGGGTCATAGTTTTGAATGGTGTACAAAACCGCTTCGACTTCATGGGGATCAAAATTTTCTTTTTGAGCCATTTCCTCAACAGTAGCTGTGAGGTAGCCATCTTCATTAATATTGCCAATAATCACTTCGCCAATAGCTCGTTCTTTTTCGCTTAGGCCCCCCAGCTGTAATTGCCAGAGAAGATGGTCTGTTAAATTCGCGGTTTGGGTGAGGGTGTTTTCGTATGAAGGCAGCTCGTCTTCTCCTCCTCGGTACACAGGGAGGTTCGGAGTTGATTTCACGTTTTCCAGGTAGTTTTCCCAATTGAAATCTTCAGAAGCTTGGGGATTTTCTTCTACTTTGGGTCCCTCTTGCGCTTCCATTTCGTTAATAGATTGCGTCGTGCTTTCTGATTCTGAGGATTCATCGAGAGTTGGATTATCCACCAATTCGGTGTTGATCAGATTTTCAAGCTCCATGCGAGATAGCTGCAAAAGCTTGATGGCTTGTTGCAGTTGTGGGGTCATTACTAGGTTTTGTCCTAGTTGCAGCGACTGCTTCATTCCAATGGCCATGTGTGTGCTCTCTTACAGTTTAAAGTTTTCGCCTAAGTAAAATTTTCTTGCTGATTCATTCCGAACGATTTCGTCTGGAGAACCATGCATCCAAATCTTACCGTCTTTGATCAAGTACGCTTCATCACAACTGCTCAAAGTTTCTCTTACATTGTGATCCGTAATGATCACGCCAATTCCTTTTTCCTTAAGCCCTTTAATGATCCCCTGAATTTCAATTACCGCTAAAGGATCAATTCCCGCATAAGGCTCATCCAACAATAAAAACTTCGGATTCAAGATAAGCGCTCTTGCGATTTCCAAACGCCGACGCTCACCCCCCGAGAGATTCACCGCTTTACTTTTTGCGAGCCTTGAAATGCCAAGGTCCGAAAGCGCTTTCTCAGCTCGGTCTTCTCTTTCTTTTCGGCTGATTTTCAAGTTCTCCAAAACAATGAATAGGTTTTCTTCGACGCTAAGCCTCCTAAAAACAGTGGCCTCCTGCGGCAAGTACCCTAAACCTTGCCGAGCTCGCTCAAAAATGGGCTCGTCGACTAGATCTATCCCGTCTAACGTTACTTTTCCGGAATCAGGCTTCACCAATCCGACGACCATATAAAAGGTAGTAGTTTTTCCAGCGCCATTGGGACCTAAGAGGCCCACCACTTTGCCACTTTCAATGGAAAAGCTCACGGCATCAACAACTTGTCGGCTTTTGTAGGCTTTTGAGAGATAATTCACCTCAAGTTTCATTTTTTTGCGCTCCCCGAAGCTTCTTCTACTTCAATTCGATCGTCATCGGTGTAGATTTTTATTCGTCGTCCCTCAATTCGATTATCTTCTGAATCAATTCTAGCCTTTCCTTCTAAGATAATCTCAGTTCCATTGAGTTCGATGAGAGCACTTTCCGCAGTCGCGATTCGGCCTCGGTTTTTCAGAAATACATTACCATTAGCGGCTACCGTTTCGTCGTCTTGATCCATACTCAGTTCAAACACATCGCAAGTGATAGAAGTGGAGGGCATTCGAGCATTTACATTTCCCATAAACACAGAGCGGGATTCATGAGTGAAAAACTGCCCCGAATCTGAAATTATTTTTAGTGCGCCGGATCCTTTCATGCGTCTTTCTGCAGTGACCTTTTCTTTGAGTAAAAACTCCTCACGATTGATATCGGCCTGAAGCCCCACTCCAGAAAGGGTCATGCTAGGTTTAGTGATGTTGGGTCCCCTCATGCGCACAAAGTCTTCCGAAGTAAACTCATGATGATGACTATTGTAATTCATTTTATCCATTTCAAAGAGATAACCCTTTTTAGACTGAATCGATACATTGCCCTCTAATTCGATAGTATTTTTGTCATTCCAAGATCTGCCATAATCGCTCTGAGTCGTGACGATATTTCCTGTGTTTTTGGCAAAAAACTGAGACATGACATCGGTGAGGAAAGCATAGTTTTCTTTGCGGTGGAGTTCTGCAAACTTTGATTCGATGTGCCAGTGCTTTTGCCCTTCGACAGATTCGTAATACCGAACTCCAGAGAGGCCGAAATTAGCTTTAGTTGAGACGGCCTTGTAAAGACCTTCCCCCGTTTTCTGTTGAGAAGAGCTCATCTCATCTTCGTTGGGTTGATGGGTAGAGGAGGGCCAAACCATCAGAAGGAGCGCCCAGAAGGCACTCAAAATAATCATTCGAAACTTTGAGAAACTCACTAAGCCAAAATAACACTAACTCTGAGCGCTTTGAACTCAATTCAATTAGCGCTTACAATGGTGGCTATGCGACAAAAACATCTATCTTTAAAATGGCTGGCTTTCAAATGGCTGGGACTTTTTGTTCTTATTGGTTCGGGGGGATTTGCGTCACCTCTCTTGGATCAACAATATGGTTTCAAAAACCTAGTCGTTGCAGTTTTGGCGTCCCCGCCGGAGCCCATCCATGCAACTCAAGTCGAAAATGAATTGCTTTCTCAAATTCAAAAGCGCATGCGGTTTACCTACCAAGCCGCTCCTTCTCTTGAGCTTAAAAAAAATCTCGAGGCCATTTCCGGACCGAACAAGGGCGGAATATTGACAGAGCGTTTGGAAATTTATCGCCCCACCTTACAAGCTCTCAAAGAAAAAGAAACAGATGCAGTTGTTTTTGCCGAACTAAATCGCCGAGACGAATTCTTTGAACTGACTCTGACTCTGGTGAGCGTAGAGCCCGGAGAAGTCTTAGCTCAAGCCGTTCAACAAATTGAACCCCCTTATTCACAAGAAAAGTTTGCTCAAAAAACTGCCCTATCTTTTGGAGAGCTCACCCGAAATATTCCTTTTGATGGCACTATTTT
>JBJSXY010000235.1:0-2463 GCA_046086625.1 Pseudomonadota bacterium
GAATAGCTTCATAGGCATGGCTCAGCCCCAAGCCTTTTCCATTTTTCTTGCCAAAAGTAAGACCCGGCTGGCCAACCTTAGAAACAAACTCAGAAGGAAATCCAATCCCCGTGTCTTCAACCCAGATTTGTAGATTGGAATTTGTTTTAATAGCTCCCATTTGCACAGTGCCATGGTGTTTCTCTAACGATTCGATGGCATTATTAATTAAATTTGAAAGGACTCTTTTGAGAGAATCAGTTTCCATAGGAGTTGGAATGTCTTTATTTATTCCTGTTAATTGCTCAATCAAAACCAGTTGAGTTAAATTTTGATACTCAGTTTTTTTTTCCAAGATCATTTCGTGAATTAATTCGCTCAAGCTTTGTTGCGTTATTGATTCTTTTTTTCCTTTTGATTCAATTAAACTATCAGCAATTGCTGAAATACGCGATACCGCCGAACGAATCACTTGCCGACTTGTCGAAGGCAGCAAATCAAAATCTTTCGAAGCGAAAAGCAGCGCTGTTAGCGGTGATTTAATATCGTGAGCCACTTGAACATTTCTTGCCATCACAGCTGATGCGACCGCTTCTTTTGTCCGAAGATAATTGAGCTGGCTTAATTTTTGTCGCAAAGCCTCTAATTCCTTGATGGGCAAATAAAACTGGCCAGAAAGATTTTTAAAAAGAGGAATAAACAGATCGTTTTCTAGTCGATAACCCAATCGGCGAAGAAGGATAAGGCCTGAAACACAGACCAAAACAGAAATTCCAAACGTGTAGTAAATAAGACTCTCTTGAGGAAAAATCGGCACCTGAAGGATAAACTCAAATTGCCCACTCCTCAGGGGAACTCTCACAACTCGATATCCAAAACGAGGCTCGATGAAGCAGGGGCTTCTTTCGGGATTTTTCAGAACTAAGACCCATCCTTGTTCGCACACGAAAGCTCGAGAAGCTCTCAGTTCTCGAGTGGCAATATCAAACCCGGCTTGAAGAAGCGGCGTACTCCCCTGGCTGAGAGCCAATCGCGAGAGTTCTGCTAAACGATTCGCAACGCCCTCTTGAAGTTGATGTTGGTGTTTCCCAATAACACCGAGGAGAAGAATCTCCACTCCCACAATCGCCAGAATTGAAATAAAAATAGGGAGCCGAGCGTTCCGGTAGAACCATTGTCGAAGGGTCAGACTGTGTCTTGATTGTATTATCCCCACTCAGGAAGATTAGAATAAATAACGCGATCTGTCAAAGGTGCCTAAGTCCAACGGCCGGAAGAGTCTTTCTCCAAGTCAATAGGCTTATTTACAAATCGAAATCGAATGCGACCTTCATCTCTTTTAACTGACAGAGAAAAAAGACTGTTCACCAAACTCACTATCAATGAAGCTAAAATAGCACTTCCGAAACTGTGAACCTCTACTCCCGAAACAGTTTGAGCACTCATCCAAAAGACCAGGCCATTGATCACAAATAAAAACAAACCAAAAGTTAAAAGCGTAAACGGAAAAGTAACCAGAATAAGAATGGGTTTTAGGATTATATTGAGTAGTCCTAAAACCAAAGCCAAAGCTAACGCCGTTCCCACGGAATCTATTTGGATCCCTGAAATTAAATGCGGGATTGCCAATACGGTTAAGGTTAAGACAATCCATTTGATAAGTAGCTTATTCATGGCCCAGTCATAAGATAAAGAGCTGGTAATACGCAATTGATTTCGTTAAGCTTGGAAGCAACTAAAGTACAACCTGCGGTTTCCTGGCTAAGTAATTGATTTTATTTTCATATGACAAACAACCACTCGGGAGCAAGCCTTTCAAGAAAACAGTGGCAAGAGTCCACGCACTTTCATCCCCTTTCCGACAGGGAAGTTTTGGAACTTGTCTCTGAAAAAATAAGCCGTTTTAAAAGCATCCAAAGGCCTTTAGTTCTCCTTGATTTAGATTCCACGCTCTACGAAGTGGGACCGCGTACTTTAAAAATTATTCAGGAATGGATTCCGACTTACTCAAACCGGCTCCCCGTCGAGTTAAAATCGGCACTGGAGAATCTAGTTCCTGAACAAGTGGGTTACTCTTTAAAAGATACTTTTGCCAATTTGGGTTTTCCAGTGGTTACGCAGGAACTCGAAATTTTGACCGCTGACTTAAAAACTTTTTGGTGGGATAGATTTTTCTCTTCAGAATACCTTTCCCACGACCGCCCTTATGCAGGGGCAGTTAACTATGCCAATCACCTTTATGATTTAGGAGCCGAGCTCTGCTACCTGACCGGACGTTCAGAGCGTCTTATGCGGAAGGGAACGGAAACCAATTTGATTCGCGATGGTTTTCCCTTTGAATCAAAAGGAACTCAACTCCTAATGAGGCAAAAAGATGATTGGTCAGATGCGCACCATAAAGCTCATCAAGTAACTGCTTTGTCTGGCAAAGGCTTTTTTGTAGCCTCATTCGAAAACGAGCCGGTAAACCTCGTCACCTTGGCC
>JBJSXY010000236.1:0-4201 GCA_046086625.1 Pseudomonadota bacterium
GTTTCTCGAAGAAGGCCGTCTTGCTCTGGTTGTTCAACCAAGAAGCGGGTTAGAGTAAGGGCTGATTGAGGAAGAAGCTCTCTTAAGCTGCCATTTTCTTCATTAAAAATAGTGGGGATTTTATAAAACAAAGTTTCAAGAGCGAGCGTGCCCCAATCAAACGGTTTGGCCGTTAAATAAAAACAGATTTGGGCATTTGAACAAAGGAGCAACCATTCTTTCGGCCCCAGCTTTTCTTTGTTTTTTAAAGTGACCACTTTATTTTCTAGATGGGGAAAACGACTTTTCACTACTTTAAGAAGTCTTGTGAGCTGAGCTGTGTTTTCTTTTTCCCCCACCAAAAACAAGGCCAACGGTTTTTCAGGTTTTTGAAGCTCCTGAAAATGGAGAAATCTTCGAATAGCTGGCCTTGCTACAAAAATCCGATCTTTTGCAATTTGATACTTCTCTTTTAAAAGCTCTAAATCTTTTTCTGAAGGCACACAGAAATATTGATTCGGCCTTCGAGTGATAAAAAAGGGAAGTTTTTTTCTTGGGGGTAGAACCGTGGTCAGCGTCATCACCGCGCAAGCAACGTTCATTTGGTCGATAGCTCGAAAGCGGTGAAAGAAACTAATGCCGGCAGTTTTTACAAACTCTTTTTCCCAAAGCCAGTAGAGGGGAGAAGTTCCCACTTTCCGCTTAGTTTCGTAGCGTCTTAACTGACCACTGAACACTTGTCCGGGATGACTTAAAAGCACAGTTCGATGCTTTTGAATCCACTCACTTGCACCCTCTTCGCCATTGGCAGCTACCAATTGGTCGATTAGCTCTTGAGTGAGGATTCCGGTCTGAGGAAGTTCCCAGGCAGTTCGGCTATCAATACAAAGTCGAGGAGTGTGTGGCATGTCCTTATTTAACCACCGCATCGCATTGTTTTCAATATCTCTCCTGCTTCTTCTGATTTCCTTGTGTCGAATCTACGATCGTTATTTCTCTTCCCAAGCTGAAATTCTGGTTTTTGATATGGCCCAAGGGGAATCTATTCTACTGAAGCTTCCTCGGGGGAAGACGTTTCTCATCGACTTAGGAAGCAGCACTTATCCTTGGCGTGCAGGAGAAGAAATTTACCGAGAATTGGGTCGACGAGGGATTCTCAAACTCGATGGGTTTATTCTAACTCATCCAGATAAAGACCATACCAGCGGAGTATCGAGTCTTTATCGACACATTTCTATAGAAAGATTTTTTTATTCCCAATCCCTCGAAAAGAATCTTTCTGCACCTTCGACCATTCTAGAAGAAATGAAAGCTGAGGCGTTGAGCCGTAACACCATTCTTCAACCGGTATTCCCATCACTTGAACTACGTGGATTAGGCTACAAATTAACCAGTTTTTCTTTAGTTCCTTCTCAAAAAATCACGGAAAACAATTTAAGCCTAGTATCACTTCTTGAAATTCATGGGTGTCGATTTCTTTTTACAGGAGATATTGAAAAAGAAGCAGAGCATGAACTTCTCAAAAAAAAGATGGGCTCGATTCATGTTTTGAAAGTTCCCCACCATGGAAGTATTACTTCCTCTCATTGGGAATTTCTTAAAATGCTAAAGCCCCAGCATGCTGTAATATCGGTAGGATCGAAAAATCGTTATGGGCATCCTCGACCAGAAGTTTTAAAGAGGCTTTTGTTCTTTAAGACCAAGATTCTTCGAACCGACTTTCATGGCTTTATTTCTTATAAAATAAACTCTCTTGGGGAAGTGAGTTGTGAAACTGCACTGGGTTCATGTGGTCAGTTTCAGTGTCAAATTTAAAGGTCTAACTGCTTCTTTTTAAGGTGTGTGAGTCTGTCTCGAAGTTCCGCTGCTTTTTCAAATTCAAGAGCTTTTGCAGCTTTCTTCATGAGTTTTTCAATCTTGGAAATTTCTTTTGGAAGATCCTTTTCGCTAAGCATCAGTGTTTTCTTATCGACTGGTTTAATTTCAAAATAATCTGAACCTTCAGTGGAATAAAGAGGGCTTTGAATGTTTTTCTTCACGGTTTCTGGCGTAATGCCATGCTTTAAGTTGTAATCGCCCTGAAGTTTTTTTCTTCGCTCAGTTTCTCGAATGGCATACGCAATAGAGTCTGTCTCCTTATCGGCATAGAGAATAACCGTTCCATCTACGTTTCTAGCGGCTCTTCCAATGGTTTGTATGAGCGATGTTTGACTTCGAAGAAAACCCTCTTTATCGGCATCTAAAATAGCCACCAAAGAACACTCGGGAATGTCGAGTCCTTCTCGAAGTAGATTGATCCCAATAAGCACATCAAAAGTTCCCATTCGAAGTTGGCGGATAATCTCCACTCGCTCAATGGCATCGATGTCTGAGTGCAAGTAAACAGCTTTGACTCCCATTTTTTGGAAGTACTCACTTAAGTCTTCTGACATTTTTTTGGTTAAAGTCGTAACTAAAACCCGTTGTTTTTTCTCTGCTCGCTTTCGGATTTCCCCATAGAGGTCATCAACCGCGCCTCGGGCGGGTCGGATGATAATTTGAGGATCCATGAGGCCTGTGGGACGAATAATTTGCTCCACGAGGTGACCTCTTGATTTGTCCATTTCGTATTTCCCAGGGGTCGCTGAAACATAAATGACTTGATTGATGAGACTTTCAAATTCGGAAAAATTGAGAGGCCGATTATCCAGAGCTGAGGGCAATCGAAATCCATGTTCTACTAAAGTCATTTTACGAGCTCTATCTCCGCGGTACATTCCTCCAATTTGAGGAACAGTCACATGGCTTTCATCAATAAAAAGCAAAAAATCAGAAGGGAAATACTCAAGAAGTGTCGGAGGGGGATCCCCCGCTTTTCTTCCGGTTAAGTGGCGGCTATAGTTTTCAATTCCATTGCAGTAGCCCATTTCTTCGAGCATTTCGATATCGTAATAAGTTCTCGACTCGAGCCGCTGAGCCTCAACTAATTTACTAAGAGAGTTTAATTCCTGAAGCCGCACTTGCAGTTCGTCTTGAATCGAACGAATGGCTTTTTTAAGCATGTCTTTGGGAGTGACATAGTGGCTTCCCGGATAAATATCTAAAGAGTCTACTTGCGAAACTACTTTCCCAGTGATGGGGTCGATAGTTGAAATGCTCTCAATGGAGTCTCCCCAAAACTGGATCCGATAAGCATGGCTTTCTTCGAAAGCTGGGAAAACTTCAACTACATCTCCTCGCACTCGAAAAGTGCCACGATGAAAATCATAATCGTTACGTTCATATTGGGTTTCAACTAAGTACAAAAGAAATTCATCTCGCCGTTGTTCCGCTTCCTTTTCTAAATGAATAGCCATTTCTCGATAGAGTTCCGGAGAGCCAAGACCGTAAATACAAGAAACACTTGCAACGATAATGACATCTCTTCGAGATAAAAGACTTCGAGTTGCTGAGTGACGAAGCTGATCAATTTGATCATTGATGGAGCTGTCTTTCTCAATAAATGTATCTGAAGAGGGAATATAAGCTTCCGGTTGATAGTAGTCGTAGTAACTGACAAAGTACTCAACGGCGTTTTCGGGGAAAAGCTCTTTAAATTCTGCGTAAAGCTGAGCGGCTAGGGTTTTATTAGGAGCCAAAATTAACGAAGGCCGATTCAGTTTGGAAATCACATTGGCCATTGTGAAAGTTTTTCCGCTCCCAGTGACCCCCAGAAGTACGATATCTCTCTGTTTTGCCTCAATTTCCCGGCAAAGTTTTTCAATAGCTTGGGGCTGATCTCCGCGGGGGGCAAATTCCGTTGTGAGTTTAAAATTTGGCATTTTCTAGATCCCTCAGTATAGGGTATAGGCTCAAGTTGTGCACTTAAATCAAAGAAAAATCGCGATTCTTGGTTATGGAAATCAAGGGAGAGCTCACGCTTTAAATTTGAGGGATTCGGGGTGTCAGGTCATTATCGGAGCGCGCCTGGGTAAAGGCTTTGAAGCAGCTCAAAAAGACGGTTTTCTACCTCTAAATATTTTAAAAGCGGCCGAAGAGTCTCAAGTTCTGATGTTTCTTTTACCCGATCTTGTGATTCCCGAAGTGTATGGAGAGCTTTCGAGTCTTTTTTCAGAAGGGCAAAGGGAAATAGGCTTTTGTCACGGCTATGCTTATCATTTGGGAGGAATCGAGAAATTTTCGAAAGTTGGCTACTTTTTAGTCGGTCCTAAAGGGGCAGGGGTAGTTTTAAGAGAAGCTCATA
>JBJSXY010000237.1:0-2628 GCA_046086625.1 Pseudomonadota bacterium
CCCGTTGGAGATGTGACATTAATTTCAGAAACTTTCGATCCAATCAGATCAACTCCCGCAAAAACAATTCCAGTTTTTTTCAAAAACTTGGCGACTCGTTCTCCTGCCGATTTTTGTGCCCGCGAAAGAGGTCGATACTCAGCTTTGCCCCCTTGAGCTAAATTAGCCACGAATCCACCTTTGGGTGGAACGCGAACGAACTGACCTTTGATCTGGCCATCGATGACAAGAAGCCGCCGGTCTTCTTGAAGTACTTCCTCTAGGAAGGGTTGAACCACTACGCCTTCCCATCGCTCGGGTTGCCTTAGTCCTTGTTCGATAAATTCACTTCGTTTTGTCTGGGAAATATTTATCCCGCCATGACCTAAAAAGGGTTTGGTGATGATCAAAGGTGCTTTAAGATTTTGAACAAAAGCAGCCGCACTGGGTCCACTTCCCAAATGAGACGGAATGAGATCGGTTTTTTTAAGAAAGCCTTGAGCATAGCCCTCTAAAGGCAAAAGCTTTTCATGATAGCGAACTAACAGAGAAGGCTTATTTACAAAAAACACATTCTTTTCGACCAGAGCTAAAATCCAGCAGAGTCGAACATAATCCTCATTAAAAGGAGGATCTTTTCGAATAAAACCTGCGTGAAACTTTTCAGCAGCTAAAATTTCAATCTCGCCCAAATTGGGAAAGCCATCTTTTCGAAATGACAGAAACGGCCGCGCTCTTAGTATCACTTTATCGTTTACGTATTCTACTTCCGATTCGGTTAGCCAAAAAATCTGGTGCCCCCGCTGATGAGCTTCTCTCAGAAGAGCAAAGCTTGTGTCCGATTCGGGCCTAAGTTTCACAATGGGATCTGCTACGAAAAACAAACGAAGTTTCATTTTGCTTGTGCTCCTCCCTCGTCACGAGGATCAAAGACGGCTTCTAAATTGCCAACTGAATCTCTGAAAACAGCTTGAACTAAAGCAGTTTTATCCGATTCTTTTACGATATGACCCAGAGATCTGAGATTAGCTATGATTTCGGAATCAAAACCCTTCTCCAATTGGAGTTCGTTTGGAATCCATTGGTGATGAATTCTTGGGGCAAATAAAGCTGGTTTCAATCCGGAAGAAGGATTTTCAAAAAGCGAATTCAAAACTTGAAAGACATGGGATGTAATTCTAGATCCTCCTGCTGCGCCAATTGCCAAAATAGCCTTTTTGCCATCTAGAACTAGGGTTGGGGTCATGCTGGAAGCAGGTCTCTTGAGAGGTTCGATGGAGTTTGCTTGTGACCCTATCAAACCAAACAAGTTAGGCACTCCGGGTTGAATGCTAAAATCATCCATTTCGTCATTTAAGAAAAAACCAGTCCCTGGAACAGCAAGACGACTTCCAAAATGATCATTGATGGTTAAAGTCATGGAAATCCCGTTCCCCTTATCATCGAGAATGCTTAAGTGAGTTGTATGTCGGTCTCTTAGTTTTGAAGAGTCCAACGGCTGGGCCTCTTCCGGGCTACTAGCTTTATTGGTCTTTATCGTGCGTCTCTTTTTTAAAGCGTAAGATCTTGTAAGAATCGAATTCAGATTTAATTTGGAGAAATCGGGATCTCCGATGAATTCAGCTCGGTCGGCATACGCTCGTTTCATAACCTCAGCTAAAAGATGAATTTTACTCGATTGGTCAGTCAGTTCAGAGGAATCATGGGAAAGCATCTGCAACATCTGGATGGTTATAACGCCGCCTGCGCTCGGCGGAGGAGGAAGTAGAAACTCTTTCTTCCTCCAATTAAATCTGAGGGGTTTTCTAATTTTGGCTCGGTAAGAGCTCAAGTCGGAGAGTGAGAGAAGTCCACCATTTTGTTTCATATACTCCGCTATTCGAGTAGCCGTCAGACCGGAAACCAATTCAGTTTTTGGATTTAATGAAATGCGTTCTAAAGTGTCAGCTAGGTCGGATTGAATGAGTAGATCGCCCTTTTGCAGGGGCTCATCATGTCGGAAAAAAATATTTTTCAAATAAGCTTGTTTGATCAAAAACCCCTTTTCTTCTCGAATTGCCTTTGCCAGTGATGGGTAGATGGGAAATCCTTTGCGCGCCAAGCGAATGGCCGGTTGAAGGAGTGTTTCCCAGGACAGCTTTCCCCAGCGCTGGTGAATAAAATAAAGCCCGGGTACAAACCCCGGGGTCGCTACTGATAAAATGCCATAGCGACTCATTTGGGTAAGAGGCTTGCCCGTTGGGTCCAGATACATATTTGTTTTTGCTGCAAGAGGTGCCGTTTCTCTAAAATCCACAAAACCCTGTCCCGATTTTTTTCCAGCAAAAGAGAATAGGAGAAAGCCCCCGCCTCCCAGTCCCAAAGAGTGAGGTCTTTCGACTGCTAGGGCAAAAGCGCTTGCAATCGCTACGTCTACGATATTTCCACCCGATTCTTCAATTTCAAGGCCGGCTTTTGAGGAAAAGCCTCCCCCCGAGGCAATGGCGATTTTTTTTCCAGTTGTTTGGCAACATTCAGGTGAACGATCCCAATCAGAAAAATCGATATGTGGGTAGGGAGAGGAAGAGCAGGAAGTGATAGTGAATGCGCAAAGAAACAGGAAGCCATTTTTCATGATGTTCCTAACCTTAGCGAGGCCTGCGGCTAGGG
>JBJSXY010000238.1:0-2722 GCA_046086625.1 Pseudomonadota bacterium
GTTGATTTACTTGAGCATTCTATCGAACAGGCCCGACTTCGGGCCAATAAATCCAAAGACGATTCTTTGGGGGTTGTTGAAGCAATTAATCATGTCATTTTTAAAGTTCTAGGGATTGAGGGTAAAAGCGAAAAGTATAAGCAAGTGATTGATGATCCCAATCGGTACTATGTGCATAAGGTTTTAGATAAGAAAGTAGCTAGCCCACTCGCTTTGGCTGCCATTTATAGTATTTTTGCCGAAGGACTAGGACTTTCTTATGAGTGTTTAGCCCTGCCCTCTTATTACCTCATGAGAATCCAGTCGGAAGGCGAAGATTTTTACATTGATGCGTTTGATCAAGGAAAACTCCTAACTCAAGAAGAATTTCAAAAAAAGTTTCGCTCTGCGCTTCATAAAAGCCGAATGTTGTCTGCAAGCTTGTTCGAAAAAGTAAGTTCATCTCATCTAATTTCCCGCTTGGTACAGCAATTAAAACACATTTATATTTTAAGAAGCCAAGCTGTGGAGGCTCTTCGAGCAGTCGAAATTTTAACTTCATTATTTCCCGACAACCCAGAGTTTACGAGGGATCGTGGAATTCTTTATTGTGAAATGGAGTATTTTTCAAAAGCCATGGACGACTTGAAGCACTATTTGGAGGTTAGACCCCAAGCCGAAGATGTTCACGAAATTAAAAAGCTTACTCAGATGCTCAGAGGGTACAGAGAAATTGTAAATTAAAGAGCTGTCTTCATTAATGTGTGGATTTAAGAGCACGGCTTTTAGCTGAACGATTTTCTCGAATCGCTTCTAGTTTCCTAGGTAAAGTCTTACTTTCCAAACTAGCTAATCCCCGCCCTCGGTTGCTTGAAGGATAAGAAGTCCCGGCAACTAAGTCCCCCTGTCTTGGCACATTGATAGGCCGACCGATTACTCGTCGTCTCCTATTAAGATTGGCGTTTTTCAAAAGCAAATCGTTGCTTGATCGAAATGTAGGGAGCGCTTGAACTGCTGCCAAAGTTTCTGAAAAAAGCTGGTTCAGCTCGTTTAGACTACTCTCTAATTGAGTCGATTTGGTTGGCCGTTGGGCGGCTTGTTCCACTTGGCTTTTCATATCCTCTAAAAGTTTTTGAGAGTCTGTGTCGGGCTTTGCTGATTCTGTAACTAATTGCTCGAGTGCTTTTTGAGAGGGGTTCGACGAAAAATTAGGAATTTGTCCAAACGCAGAAGCTTCGAGGGGTTTAATCGCATTTGAATTTCCAGAGGATCGTCCTGACCCGGATCCGCCGCCACCACCACCGCCTCCACCTCCTCCTCCTCCAGATCCGCCCCCCCCGCTAGACTGGATATTTTGGAGTTGTTGCTGAATCTGTTGTTGCATTTGTTGGCGACGCTGAATCTGTTGTTGTTGAGCAATGTATTGCTGGTATTGCTTTTCAGTAACGGGAACCAAGTTTCCATATTGGTCTCGAATTTGGTAATTGCGCTCTTCCGATTTCGGCTGCTCACCAAACACACAAAGACTAAGGCTTATAATTAAAACAAAAATCTTCATAAAGGGTTTCCGCCCTTAAATGGTGCATTTCCCCGGCCACAGTTTTAGCCGAGAGTTGTATTCTTAATTTGACTACAGGGTGGACAGTCGCGGGGAATATCTAGTGTAAGATCTTGTTTCTGTTAGACTATAACCAGCTGCTTACTTTTTGAGCAATTTGATTAGCAGAGAACCCATATTTTTCATAAAGCTCGGGAGGTAAGCCTGATTCTCCGTAAGTGTCTTGCACTCCCAAACGAAGCAGTTTTCCCGAAAAACCAGTTTCGCTGAGAACCTCAGCCACAGCGGTGCCCAATCCCCCTACGATGTTATGGTCTTCGACCGTAACGATATGGGAACACTCCCTCGCCAAAGTTTTCAATAAGTCTCTATCAATTGGTTTAATCGTGTGAATATCAATAACCCACGGGTTGGATTTGGAAAGTTTTTCAGAAGCCTGAAGAGCCTCAGTAACCGTAGCCCCAGTTCCAATTAAAGCGAGCTTTCCGCCAGTTTTAAGAACAATGCCCTTGCCCATTTTAAATTCAGATTCAGAAGAATGAAGGTCCGGAAGTTTCTGACGAGTAAGTCGCAAATAAACAGGCCCCTGATGTTCTACAGCAAATCGAACAGCAGCTCGCGTAGATTTGTCGTCAGAAGGATTAATAACTACCATGCCCGGTAATCCTCTCATGAGATTTAAATCCTCCAATCCCATTTGAGTGTAACCATCTTCACCGGTTCCAAGTCCCGCATGAGTTCCAACTAACTTTACATTCGCTTTGGAATAGCCGACCGAAACACGAATCGTTTCATATTTACCAGTTAGAAAGCAGCCAAAGCTACAACAGAAAGGAATTAGACCTGAAAAGGCCATGCCCGCTGCTGTGCCAATCATGTTGGCTTCAGCAATTCCCATTTGAAAAAAACGATCAGGGAATGCTTTTGCAAAATTTACACTTTTTGTGCTGACACTGAGATCTGCATCTAAAACAACGATAGCGGGATTTTCTTTTCCGAGATCGCGAAGGGATTCTCCAAAACTGTCTCGAGTTGCTTTAGCGCCCATTAGGATTTCTCCCCTTTCAACTCTTCAAGAGCCTTTTTTAACTCTTCCGCATTGGGAGCAACACCGTGCCAGCTGATTTTGTCTTCCATAAAAGACACGCCCTTGCCCTTTACAGTTTTTGCTAGAATCAAAGTGGG
>JBJSXY010000239.1:0-3242 GCA_046086625.1 Pseudomonadota bacterium
CTCCAATTTAAGCCCTGTAGAAATGAAAGCATTGCTTCAAGCCTCAGGAACTAAAGTGGCCATCGAGACAGCTTGTGATTGCCGCGTAGATGCTGCGTCTGCAGTGGAGAGAGCTAAAGCTTCTTCGCTCACTGTAATTCCCCAAGCTATTACTCTGGCCCCCGAAGAGACTGTTCAATTTTCAGCGATGGGCGGGAAGGGACCCTATACATTCTCGGCATCCTCTGATTCAGTCGGTCAGATTGATGAAAAAGGACTTCTCACGGCAAAAGCGGAAGGGGAAATGACTGTTTCGGTGACCGATTCCAAAGGTGAAAAAAATGAATCTCTAAAAATTCGAGTTGCTGCACCCCAAACTCAAGCTCCTGAGGAAGAATGCCCACTGGGAGATCCTGCGATGTGCGATATGATGTGTGTTATTTCGCCAGATCTTCCTTGGTGTAAGAATTAAAAGTCTCATTGAGATTCTGGCTAAAGCATCTCCGTTTCGTTCCGGGGATGCTCTAGCTGGGATTGCTGCCACAAGTGAAAAAGAGCGAGTAATCGCTCAAATGGCTCTCGCTGAAGTTCCCCTCAAAGAATTTATAAAAAATCCTCTGATTCCCTATGAAGCTGATGAAGTCACTCGTGTGATTTGCGATTCCTGGGATGAAAAAGCTTTTCAACCCGTTTCAAGTTTAACTGTAGGGGAATTTCGAGAGTATCTTCTGGATTCAAAAACTGGGGAACAAGAACTTACTTCGCTTGCCCCCGGACTTCTCCCCGAAATGGTAGCCGCTGTGAGTAAACTGATGCGAAATCAGGATCTCATTGCCGCATCCAAAAAGGCTCGAGTCGTGACTCAGTTTCGCTCTACTGTGGGACTCAAAGGGCATTTATCGATTCGTCTTCAACCCAATCATCCAACTGATGATCTCAAAGCTATTACAGCTTCCGTTTTAGATGGTCTTTCCTATGGCTGTGGCGATGCGGTAATTGGAATCAATCCCGCTACAGATAGTTTAGAGCGCATGATGGAACTGCAGATACTATTATCTGGAATTATCGAATCGCTCGCCATTCCAACGCAGTCTTGTGTCCTCGGCCACGTCACTCATCAAATAGAAGCCATCCGAAAAAAATGTCCAGTGGATTTGGTCTTTCAATCGATAGCAGGGACCGAAATTACAAATCAAAGCTTTGGTATCAATTATAGATTACTACGGGAAGCCCAAGATGCAGCATTGAGCCTTAAGCGGGGGAAAGAGCACGTGATGTATTTTGAAACAGGGCAAGGTTCGTGCCTCTCTGCTCAGGGGCATCATGGAATGGATCAGCAAACGCTAGAAGTACGAGCTTATGGATTTGCAAGAGTGTTCAATCCATTTTTAGTCAACACGGTAGTGGGCTTTATTGGCCCTGAATATCTTTACGATGGAAAACAAATTATTCGAGCGGGCCTGGAAGATCATTTCTGTGGAAAGATATTAGGGCTGCCGATGGGGTGCGATGTTTGCTATACCAATCACGCCGAAGCCGATCAAGACGATATGGATGTACTGATGACGCTCTTGGGAGTCGCCGAGTGTAACTACTTTATGGGCGTACCTGGGGCAGATGACATCATGCTAAATTATCAATCCACTTCTTTTCACGATGCTTGCTACTTAAGAGAAGTTTTGGGATTAAGGCCTTCACCTGAATTTGAGCAGTGGCTTAAAAATATAAAGATTGAAAGCCCCAGCTTTTTAAAATCTGCTGCTTTACTTCTTCCTGAGGGCAAGGGATGAAGAGTTCTTGGGACTTTTTAAAAAGCTTTACACACGCTCGGATTGCCTTAGGGAGAGTCGGTAATGCTCTACCTACCAAAGCGCTACTTGATTTTCGTTTAGCACACTCTGAAGCCAGAGATAGTGTTTGGACTGAGCTTGATGAAACTAAAGTGCAGGGGTGGTCCCTTCAAGTGCAGTCTCGGATCTCAAATAAGAAAGAGTTTTTGTTGAATCCCGAAAAGGGAAGAGTCCTTTCAAAAGAGGCGAGGGAAAAGTTAGGCGCCCTTTCGAATAAAAGTGGGCCGTGCGATTGCCTTTTAGTTTTGGCTGATGGTTTATCTGCCGAAGGTCTTCACAAAAACGGTAATGCTTTTGTGAAAGAGTTTGTTCAGGAGTTCCAAAAACCTGGATTAAAACTAGGACCGATTATTCTAGCTCGATATGCCAGAGTGGCATTGGGAGATGAAATGGGTTTGCTTTTAAAGGCTCGTTCTGTCTTAATGCTGATTGGAGAGCGGCCGGGTTTATCGAGCGCTGAATCATTGAGTGTGTATTTTACTTATGAGCCCTGTTCAGGAAAAACCGACGTAAACCGAAATTGTATTTCCAACATTCACCGACAAGGTCTTTCTCCGGAAGGGGCTGCAAAAATGTCGGTTTATCTTCTTCAGCAAGCCCTTGTTCAGCGACTCAGTGGAGTGAGTTTAAAAGTAGAATACCCCAGTGAATACCAGCGTATTCTTCCTCCCTAAAAAGTAGTGAGGGCACTAAAGACTAGCTAGGCGTTTCTCCATATTTCTATGATTTGAACCTTCGTAGCCCCGTGGAATACAGGAACGGCGATTGCAATTTATTTATGTATTCGAGAATTAAAGGGGAGCCCCATGCAATCCATTCTTTTAGCTATTGCTATTGTTCTAGCCGGTTGTTCTTGCCCAGGCGGGAAAGAGTATCGCTCTATCGATGGAGAGAGAGTCAATGAGTTGAAAGCGGCACTCGCCAAAATGACGCCTCAACAATTAGGAGATTTATCCAAAGAGTTTAAGTTTGCAAAAGAGTTCATGCCCCAGCAAGTTGTTCTAAGATTCAAAGACGGAACTGCACCGTCCAAAGTTGAAGAAACCCTTAATGTGCTGGGAGCTTTCAAAACCTATCAATTCAAATCTACAAAAGCCCTTCTAGTGACGATTCCCAATGCGGTTACGCCTACCGATGTGCTGGCGATTGTGACTGCACTTAATGAAGTGGAGTCCGTTGATTATGCTTCTCCCAATGGAATTTTAAAAGTGTCTGCGGTTCCCAATGATCCTCAATATGTCACTCAAGAAGATCTGGGAAAAATTCGCGCGGAAAAAGCTTGGGACATTACTCAAGGCTCTCGAGATGTTTTAGTAGGCATTATCGATACCGGAGTGGATTATAGAAACCCCGATCTCGCAGATAACATTTGGACAAACCCAGGTGAAACCGGAGTTGATATCGAAGGGAATG
>JBJSXY010000240.1:0-4652 GCA_046086625.1 Pseudomonadota bacterium
TGAGTCTGTATTATTATGAAGACTTGAATCTTAAAGAGATCGGCGAAGTATTAGATGTAACCGAGAGCCGGGTTTCTCAACTTCACACTCAAGCCATTATGTGGTTGAGAAGAAAATTGAAGGCTCACTTTGAACATGATAGAGAAATTGAGTGATTGAAAAAGAATTAAACGAATTTCTTGCTTACATTTCTGCCGAGAAGGGGCTTTCGCCCCATACGATTGAAGCCTATCAACGAGATTTAAAACAATTCATTGAGCTTTGCCTCATCAAGAAGTGGGCGCTCGAAGATATTCAATTGAGTCATATAAGGGAATATCTTGCGGGGCTTAGAAAAAAAGAACTTAGCTCGAGAACTTTGGCTCGAAAAAGTTCCGCTCTCAAGCAGTTCTTTAAATTCTTGTTACGAGAGAAAAAAATAAAAAAAGATCCTACCGAACTTTTACTGGTTCAAGTGAAACAAAAAAGGTTACCCAAACACTTGTCTGTGGATGAAATGTTTCGAGTGATATCGACTGCAAACGGGGATACTGATCTTGAAATCAGGGATAGGGCCCTTTTAGAGCTTTGGTATGCTACAGGAACTCGTATTTCTGAAATGTGTCATCTTCAAGTATCCGATTTAGATTTTGAGGAAAAAACATTGAGAGTCGTTGGGAAGGGCAATCGTCAGAGACTTTTGCCGGTGGGGGAAATTGCAGTCACTTGGTGCCGGAAATACCAAGCAGTTCGACACGAATGGATTCGTCAGGCCAATCTCAAAGAAATGAATCTATTTTTCCTTTCTCCTCATGGAAGTGCTTTATCCCGACAAAGCATTTGGAAAATATTAAAAAAATACACTAAAAAAGCGGGGATCAAGCGAAGTGTGTGGCCCCACATGATTCGACATTCTTTCGCTACGCATATTCTCAGAAATGGTGCCGATTTGAGAGCCGTGCAAGAGCTCCTGGGACACCGTTCGATTAGTACCACCGAAGTCTATACACACTTGGATATTGAGAACTTAAAATTAATGCAATCAAAATACCATCCTCGAAATTAAGGATGCCTAACCCAGGAGATCCCCATGATCTACCAAGTCCTACTTGGTCTTTTAGCTCTAACGGTTTCGGGTTGTTTATTAAAGCCATTTGAAAAACCGCCCGCAAAGCAGGAAACTCCTTTTAATGGCTCCATTTCTTTGGTGGATCTCTCAACTCTTTCAAACAAAGGGGAGCTTGTGGGGGAAGCTCAGATTACGGCTCAATTTGTTAAGCCAGCTCTAAATCCTTCTCCATCCCAAGTTCGCCCCTTTCCTTTAGAACTCGATAAAAACAACCGAGCCATTCAATGTCAGTTAATTTCACGGGATGGCGGAAAAGAAAATTCTCAACCGATTTCTGTCGGACGCTTAGTCATGGGAACGCCTACTTCGAGTCAAGGCATTGAAATTCCGGAAATCAGCACGGGAGTTTATCAAAAAGAACTCCTGCCCCACTTTGCCCCCGGAATATATTTTTTAAGTGCTTTTTCAAAAGACGGAAAACCTGCGTTTAATGTGGATTTTTCGATGCCGGAAGAAGTAAGGGGGGTTCGAGTGAATGGACATGGTCTTGAGGAAGGACCTGCAGTCGTTCAAAAAAGCACCGATGGGCTTTTAGAGATCGATCCTGCTACAGCTCCCAACGACATGAACATTTTAGAAATGGTTCTCATTACAAATAGAGAAAACCAACAAAGAGCGCTTGTGTGTGGGGCGTTAGAGTCAACTCTTGAAATTATCAATAGTAAAACTCAGCTTCCTATTCCAACGGCACAAATGAGTGGATTATTCGCAAGTGCCGATGCAGTTATTCAAATTTTTCGAGTGAATTCAGTCGGTGGTGTCATTTCGGGAGGACCGAGTCTTCGGGTTGAAGGATTAAGGGCTTGGTCTTGGCCAAGCTTAGTTGCGGAGTGATTCAACTACTCCCGGAATTCCAATCACCGTAGAACCGGGAGGAACGCTTTTTAGAACCACTGAATTTGCTCCGATTCGAGAGCCTTTACCGATCACAATATTTCCTAACACTTTTGCTCCCGCTCCCACGATTACGTCATCTTCCAGAGTCGGATGTCGTTTTTCTTTTTTGGTGCTGATCCCCCCCAAAGTGACTCCTTGATAGAGAATGACTGAGTTACCAATGATCGTTGTTTCTCCAATGACTAAGCCCATCCCGTGATCGATAATCAGGTTTTTGCCAATTTGAGCCCCTGGATGAATTTCAATTCCGGTTAGAAATCTTGATATTTCACTGATGATTCGAGGAAAAAGAGGAATTCTTAGCTGGTAGAGCGCATGAGCTAGTCTGTGAAAAAAAACCGCCTTAATTCCTGGATAAAGCAGAAGAACTTCAATCGCGCTTTTTGCCGCTGGATCGTACTTCAAATAAGACTGAACGAGTTCAACCACATTTATCCCTTATTTTTCTTTTCAAAGGGACCGCTGAATTTGATCGAAGCTTGTTTTTCTATAGAAGCCAACCAAGTTTGAAATACATCTCGTTGAAAAACCACAGCTTCATTCTTTTCCTTGGTTGAATTCGCTTCTGGTTTTGAAGGAGCTGCTTTCGAAATAGAAACCAATTTCAAGTAATAATACTTATCCTGATAAAAATAGAGCCGCTTGGGTATGGGCTGAGTAGGAGTCAGATCATAAACTCCCTCGAGCATCGATTCCACACTTCCAATATCTGGAATGCTATTTTTGTCCAAACTGAATGTGCCAGTTTTCTTGAGCGAAATCCCGTAGGCTTTGAGTTCAGAGTCTAAAGGCTTGCCCTGAGCCAGGAGGTCTTCCCATTTCTTTCGGGTCGTAGCAACAAACTGGGTTTTAGATTGATCCTTAGCAATTTGCTCGGCCAACTGGTTTTTAACTGTTTCTAAAGGCCGGACTTGAGAAGGGACCCTATCTTTCAGTTGAACGATGAAAAAGCCACCGGGCCCCTGAAATACCGGGGAAACTTCGCCGGGTTTAAGAGAACTGAGTGCTTGGATGAGGGTGGGATCTAAAGAACTTTCTTGAACCCAACCTCTATCGCCCCCTTTTTTTGCGAATTCATCATCGGACTGTGCTTTTGCAACTTCTTGAAAGTTATTAGGAGAAAGCGATTTTCTGAGTGTCTGAATTTTGTCCTCGGCTTTTTTGCGAACTTCCGCGCCAGACTCAAAAGGAACTCCGATTCGAATTTGTCGGAACTCAAATTTACCCGGATCTGTGTACTCGAGTTTTCGAGCTTCATACTGATTTTTTAAGAGGGTTTCGTTCCCTAAAATTCCTTTAAGAGTCTCGGCAGTGGGAGCTTGTTTAGGTGCTAGTTGATCAAAATTAATAGCTGCCACTTGAAGTTCCACTTGAGTGTCCTTTAAAAGTTGACTCGCTTCGGTGTCTGCGGGCAAGGCCTTAATGCGATTTGTCATGTAGGTTTGTAGACGTCCCGCTGCCATTTGTTCCCTTTGTCGCCGTTCCATCATCCCTCGATTAGGAATTTTGGAATAGAGTGACGCGTCAAATTTCCCGTCTTTCTGAAAATAAGGATTAGTTCGGATCTGATCTGCTAATTCTTGATCCGATATTAAAAACCCCATCTTTTCAGCTTGTTGGCATAGCAACTTAAACTGAATCATTCGCTCTAGAGTTTGTTGGGGAAGCTGATAAGCAAATAGTTTTTCATCAAATTTATCTCCCAAAACCATTCGATATTGGTTCAGAGTGAATTCCAATTCTGAGGAGAAGTCGCGCTGGGAAATGATATCCCCGTTCACCCAAGCAACCGGTTGATTGGGATTTGCCTTATCATCTGAGAATTTCGACACTCCAAAAAAGCCCATGACGACGGCTACGGCCAATACAATGAAAGCAGAAACCCAGTGTTCCTTCTTTTTTCTGAGGATGTCTAGCATAGGGACCTTTCGAATAGATGCGATCTTCCACTGACAGAACGCAATGAATATGTTTAAAATAAGGCGATTTATTATAAAATTCAAGGCATTGGTAACATCAAATAAAAATCTCGTCGTTTTTGGATTAAGCACAGTCACCGTGTGCTTTCTTGCGCTTTATATCCACCAACACCGCAGTGGCAGAACGGGAAGAGTGGATAATGTTTTGACTTGGTTCACTGGTAATCTTCAAGAAAACACGGGATTTTTCGCTCAGGGAATTAGAAAGATTTCGAGCCATTACCTTTTTTTGGTGGAGGCTGCGAAAAAAAATGAGTTGCTAGAAAGAGAAATCTCAGAAGCAAAGCAAAAGATAGTTCAATTACAGGAAGTCGAAGCAGCCAATCGACGATTGAATTTTGTTCTTGATTTCAAATCTGGGTTACCAACCAAAACGCTTCCTGCTCGAGTCGTAGCTCACGATATTGCTCCCGATTTCATGGGACTCAGAATTGATCGAGGAAGTCGGGATGGTTTGCGAGTGGGAATGGGGGTTATTCACCCCGGGGGAGTAGTGGGAACGATTCATCGGGTGAGCGACCAGTTTGCGGATGTGCTTTCCTTGACTGATCCTGCAAGTAGTATTGATTCAGTTGTTCAACGAAGCCGCGCGCGTGGAATTGTTTCGGGAGAAACGAATTCGCTGAATTGTAAATTAAAATACATGGATAAATTAGAGGACGTCACCC
>JBJSXY010000241.1:0-12492 GCA_046086625.1 Pseudomonadota bacterium
ATGTCCATTTAACTTACGATCTTTTTTATCAAGAGTACCCCGTTTTTTTTCAGCACTTAAAACTTCATTACAACAAATTGGGGTTCGTCGATTACTTAACGAGTACGCTATCCGAATCAATTGAAGTACCGGTTTTGCCGGAGCGCCATTTCTGGGAAGAAGATAAACACCGAGCGGCTTCCGTGTTATTGGGGCGAAAAACTTTCTCGGGAATTTCGAGAGGGCAATTAGGGCTTTGGTTAGATGAAGAAAAGGGAAGAGCAGTGTGGGCGTATGACGTAGAAGCGGTCCCAAAAGGCCCTGAAATGGGAAAGCGCGGAATGGTTTCATTGGAGAATCCGCGAGTTTTGGAAGAGCGGGAAATGGTGAGGTATTGGAGGGAGCCAGAAAATGAGAGAACAACTCGAAATTTAAAAGTGTTTACGCCGTATCCTGCGGAACTTTCTGGGGGAAATACCGGCCCTGGCGCTGTGACAATCAATTCCTCGGGAAGCCTTGAAAATGAGTATGTACATGTGCAGTTTGATCATTTGCCGGGTGGTCTTGATACTTTGACTGAAATTGATCAGGATACGACTGGTATTAGCTATACGTTAAATCCAAGTACCTATCAGAGTAGTTGTGGTGCTTCTGATACCGCTTGTCCCAATCAAAGAGTTGATTCAGGCAATGTGTTTTATCACTTGGGAGAGTATCGCGAGTGGCTAAAGCTTAAAGCGAATACTTTAGGAACCACTCTTCAGTTTAGATACGATCCTCTTCGCGTGATCGTAAATTACATGATTAAAGCAGTTGAAAAAACATGTAAGGACAACGTAACGCCTATTTCTGCTACAGGGCAAGCTAACAATGCGGCTTACTTGGGTGGCTTTTGCGATGATGAAGGAACCATCGATCATTGTTTAGTGTTTTTCAGATATGGAAATGACTCCCCCTGTGCTCAAGGAGCAAATCCGGGAGGTTCTTTTGCACGTGAAGCTTTAATTATCGTTCACGAATACCAGCATTATGTTACCGACATGATTTCAGGAATTGAATTTGGAAGCAAAAAAAGTATTAGGGTAGGAGATGCTATCCACGAAGGGTATTCTGATTATTTCGGAGCGACTTATGCCCTACAAAAAGCTCTGGTTGAAACCCCGAGTTTAACCGATTCTCAAAAAACTACCATTAGCACTGTAGGAGGGTATGCCTTTAGAGAAGACGCAAAAAGCTACCGTCGGAATTTAGAATCTAAAAAAGTATTCAGTCCATCAATCTCCTACGATGAACCCCACACCCCCGGCTGGGTTTGGGGTTCGGCTCTGTGGGAGCTTCGAGACCGAATTGGCAATTCTACTTTGGTCGATTTAATTGCTCTTAAAAGCTTGTACTATCTCTCTACGACCCCGGGTTTTATCGACTCAGTCGAAGCGCTCGTTCAAGCCGATAAAAGTATTACGGGGGGACGCAACGAAGCCACCATTCGTACTTTGTTCTTTGACGAAAGAAAATTTTTAGGAAGTTTAGGGCAAGCTTTTCAAGATGGAGACAAAAAAATTCTTAAAGTAGGATTTCAAGGTTGCGCTAATGTAACTCCGCAACCCACAGATTCGAGCTTTCCTACTCTGGCTATTTTTCTTTTGTGGTTAGGAACGACTCTTTGGGGAGGCAAGCGTCTTTGGAAAAATCGATAGGCCATTTCTTTTTCACGCTCGCCCTTATTCTGAGTGTCGTTGCTTTTGCAGAGGAAGCTCCTCCACCCACTCCTCCTGTGGTGACTGAAGTTCCTTCTGCTCCCACCGAATCGCAATTAGTTATTTCTCCTCCAAGTCCCTGGCGAGGAGGGTTTCTTTTCAGTGGGCTCGGAGCCCTGAGCACAGTGGATTATGAACCCGATTATTCGGGAGGGTTGGGGTGGTCGCTGGGTTTGCAAATTGAGAGAAAAATCACTCCGGATTTAAGAGTTTTAGGAAGCTTTGGTTATCAAAAGCTCTCGGTTGGTCGTTTCATAGCCAGCACCGGGAGCAGTATTTTTGATAATTATTCTCTTTATACTCAAACTCAGAGCGGTCCCTTTGTTCAGGGACTTGTGGCAGTTCCTGTTTCAGCAGGACATTTGGATTTTGGTTTCGAATACTTTCACGCAACTCAAGCCACCCAAACGACTTCTTTTGGTTCTGAGTACGAGTTTAAAGCATCCAAATTTTTATTTGTGTTGGCAGGCCCCTCCATGAGCTGGAAGATTCGGGGCGACTGGGAGCTCGAAGGCCATGCTTGGTTCTTTGTAAATACACTGGGGGAGAGTCGGTTCAAGCTCATGGGCGCAAGGCTCGGCCTTGCTTTAAGAACGCCCCTGTAATATACCCGCTCCATGAATGAATTTGAATTTTCCCCCGATGCTCCTGCACATTTAGAAGTGTTTGAAAATCCCGATCAAACCAGGCGCTACTCGATTGAGTTTACTTGCCCCGAATGGACAGCGCTTTGCCCCAGAAGCGGCTTTCCTGATTTTGGAATTATTCGAATTAAGTACGAGCCGAAAACAGCTTGCGTAGAGCTTAAATCGCTTAAGCTCTATATTAACTCCTATCGCAATCAGCGTATTTTTCACGAAGCAGCTGTGAATAAAATCTTAACTGACTTAGTGGAAGCTTGTTCTCCTTGGTCAATGACCGTGGAGGGAGATTTCAATGTGCGTGGAAATATCAAAACGATTATCCGAGCTGACTATTCTCAATAAATTAGACTGTTAATTCCCAAAGAAGAACCATCCAGGCTTGGATCGGGAATCAATCCTAAAGTTTCTAAGAGAATAGGGTGAATATCTACGAATTGTACTCGAGTTTGTTCCATTTGGTTTTTAATAACGGGATTATCCGCTCTTAAATTAGGGGCCCAGATCAGAAGGGGGATTTTTTGGGGGGCTTCATCTAAGAAAGCCAAGACCTCGGCTGAGTGCTCGTTAGCCAATGAGTTGAGCAAAGTGGGCATTTGATTTTTGGTCCACTCCAAACGAGAACCTTCCACATTCGGAGACCTAAAGGTTCTAATGTAATGAAACCGACCAGAAATTTCCTTTTTATAATAGATTTCAAAAATATGGGGTTTGTTTTTAAGTTGAGAAGTAAACTTTAAAATGTATTTAAGATCCTTTTTAGCTAAATAAAACCGTTTAACTTTCTCTGGAACGTGGTTTGGGTGTGAAGTGAGGATAATAGCGGTTTCCCGTATGAGCTGTTTTCTTTCTAAATAATCTAGAATTCGACCTAATTGCTCATCTAAGCTTGCAAACTGAGATCCTCGATTCCCAAAAGCAGCCAAAACAAGCTTCCAATGAGGCTCCATGTTAAAAAACGACAAAACTCCGTCCGTTACCCAAGCTTCGGGGGATTGAGAGGGAGCCGGAGTGCCCGATAAAATTCTACTTTGAGTGGTTGGAATTGCTAATGAAAAAGCTTCGTCAGTTTTGGGAGCGATGACTAGTTTTGAATCAGGAGATCCGGGGATTTTATTGAGAATTGAGGATCGCACACCCGAAAGAATTTTTGAAAGTTCAGACGATGAAAGCTGACTAATGTCGTGAGCTTTGTTTTTTTTTCCAAGAATTCCACTCTTGTCAAAAAACTGAATATCGTCCCAAGGAAGATGTTTGGGGTTCAAACCGGTCGTGAGGACCATCGAAGATACGGAAGGAGTGGGGAAGAGATGGCCGAGCCAAGCTTGGTTAAAATTCAGGCAATGGCGCCGCAGCCGCTGAAAATTCGGTAAAACAGTAAAATCAGTTGAATCTGGATCGAGGTTATTTGCGAGTAACACAATCGCCCGAGTTGGTTTTTTTTCTCCCCGCAGCCAAGGATCTGAAGAAAGCGTAGGATCAAGGGAGGAACAAGCAGCGAGTCCAAACATCAAAAGAATGAAAAGTGGTTGGGACACGACTAAGAGTGTAAAAGCTTAGCGCGGCAAGTCAAGGAGTGATTTGGATATAAAATGTCTCGGGGGCTTTAGCTTTTCCAACGTTTCCGGTACAGTGGCGCTCACATTATGACTTGGTCGCAGCGTCTTACATCTTCTCAATCTGTTTTAAATCTTCCGAATCTTTTAACTTTGTTTCGGCTTTGTTTAGTTCCTGTGATGGCGATTTTCCTAGAGTACGACGGCGATCAACCTCCTTTTGAAAAGGATTGGATGTTTCGTTATTCCCCAGGACGAATGGCTGCCCTCGTGGTGGCGATAGCGGGAGTCACCGATTTGCTCGATGGGTATATTGCGCGAAAGTGGAAAATTGAGAGTTTGTTTGGAAAGTTTTTAGATCCGGTAGTGGATAAAGTTTTTTTACTGGTGGGCTTAATCCTTCTGATGAAGCTCGGTCGAGTTAATGCTTATTTGGTTATTATTTTGCTCTCAAGAGAGTTTTTGATTACTGCTTTAGAGCAGTAGCAATGGGAGAAGGAATTGTGATTGCCGCCGGGCATTCCGGAAAATTTAAACTCATTTTCCAAATGGCTGGCTTAGGGTTTTTGATGTGGTATGGAAATGTCTTTGGCTACCCAGGTGTTAAGATAGGAGCAGCGATTCTGTGGATTGCGCTCTTTTTATCTTTGTATTCTGGTTATTATTATTTATCAGATTTTTTCTCGGCTAAACAATTAAAACACCCCTAAAGCTTTCTATTCCAATTCCGGTAAACTGCTCTGGTTTCGTTGTGGTTCTTTGGTGAGTGCCAATCTTTGCTGGTAGATGAGTGGGTGACCGGGAAACTGTTTTTGAAGTTCATCTAATTCTGCTTTGCCATTTTCAAGATCATTACTTTGAATTTTGGCAATAGCCAGCCCCATTCGGGCAATTTCATGATTAGACTCTTCCAAGCTCTTCTCGAAAAGAGAGCGGGCCAGATAACCATTTCCCCAAATAAGTGCGATAAAACCTTGGTTCATGAGAGCTTCACGACTTCCTTTTTCTTTCGCTTCTTCAAAGAACCCCATCGCGGATTTGGCATTTCCTCGCACAGCTTCCAGAACGCCCAGATTATTATAGATTCCAGGATCGAGAATGCCGCGAGCAATGAGAGCGAGCCAAGTGATTTTGGCTCGCACCCAGTCTCCATTATCTAAATAAGCCATCGCTAGAAGTTGATGAAAAACTGGGTCTTGATTTTTAGTCCTTAGATGATGCTTTAGTTTTGAGATGGCTTCAGCGGGATGCTTTAAACGAAGAGAATTAAAGTAGGAGATGTCTTGCTCCCGAGTCTCTCGACTTTCATCGTCTAGGTTGTGTTCTGATGGCTGTTGTCGATAATCGCCTAGGGATTGCAATGAAATTAGTCTGACTCCGCTTTCCTTGCCAGAAAAAGCACCGTCTTTCAGGGCTTCTTTGAAGAGGGGAGAAGAAAGAAAATAGTGCGAGTTCCCTTTATCCATGGCTAGGAGGTAAGGGGGAAGCGAAACAGTCGATATCTGAGGGTATAGATCCGGATTTAATTGAGACGTAATCTGCCCGCACTTAGAAGCCCAGGGCGAAAAAACACTCATTTCCCGGCTCTTTTCCAAACACTGTTTTGCATAATTCGATGCCATTTCCCTGAGAGGAGTAGTCATTTTTGTGGACAATTCCTGTCTGTACAACTCGCTTTGTTCTGCTGATAACTCAGCGGGAATGGGAGCGGAATCAATTTCCTGAAACAAATTTAAATAAGCTTGGGAAGTATAAAAGAAAGCCGCCAATCCGTAATCTCCTCCAAGCCTTGCAATTTCGGAAAAATCATTTTCAAGCTCTTTCAAAAGTCTCAATTTTTGAGCTAGAGACTTCTCCAGTGCTGCTTGAGGGAGTATGAGACGAATACTTTCAAAATCGGCTTCTTTCCGTAAGGTCTTTCTTAAAAGAACACGCCCAATCAGATCGGGTCCTGTTGAGCTCGATTGAATCATTTCCCGGTGCTTTTCAATGACCCCTTCCGCTTCATTCCAAAGGGAAAAGGCTGGCTTTTGAAAGTGTTGTTCCTGAAGATCTGCAAGCTGAAGCGTAAGTTCTACATAATGCGCAAAACTAATTCCTTTCACGGTTCGAGCTTTGAGCAAATAATCAAACTGTTTTTCAAACCAGCGCTCTGAAGTGTAGAGGTCGATTAGATCTTTCTCTGCCGAATTCCGGAACTCAGGATAGGTTTGCATTAATTTTAGCATAGTCGTTTCTGCGATTTCAGGTCTGCCATCTCCCCAAAAATACAACCCAGCTAAGCGCAGCGCCTCCTTACTCTGCGGACTCCCGGGATATTCCCGCTGAAAAGTTGAAAAGGCGTGGGCAGCTTTTCCCAGTTCGGCCATTGCTTCATAAGACTTTGCTACTTGTAAAAGCATGTCTTTCCGGAAAGTGCTTGAAGGAAACAATTTTAAGAATAATTCCTGGGTTCGAAGCGTTTCAGTTGAATCATTTGATTTTAGAAAACATACAGTAGCGTTATAGAGAGCCTTTTCATGGAGTGACGAATCTTCTGAGCCATACTCTTGTATATAAGTGAGGTAGGCTTTTCCGGTCATTTGAAAGTCTCCGGTCTCCTCTAAAAGGGCAATTTGCTTGAGTTCAGACTTTCTTAGAATATCCCCTACCTCAGAAATAAACTTCTGGGACTTAAGTTCCGGGATTCTTTTGATTGCCTTACAAGCGGCTACCAGATTCTTGTAATCTTCTTTTTGTTTTAAAATATCCAACAAAAGAAGTGCTGCTCGAGGAGCGCTTTCGCTTTTTGGGTAATGTTGCACTAAGTGCCAAAAGCCCAAATAGGCTCTTTTGCTTTGTTGACGCAGGTATTTGATGTGGTTTGATTTGAAAAGAAACTGGGGAGTTTTTGAATCTTTTGGAAAGTTCTCCGCATACTGCTCGGATAACTTAACAAAGAATTCATCGTTCTCTGAGAAGTCACTGATCTTGCTTTCGAAATTCACTTCTTTGGAACTGGCAAGAACAGCGTATTCGAGTGATTCTTTTCTGAGATTTAGTGAAGCTCGATTGTTTTGAAATACTTGGGCATAAGCTTTTGCAGCTTGGGAAAAGTGTTTCGTTTTGAAATAAATTTCGGCCAAATAAAACTCAATCTGTGGCGCGTTCGGGCTTTGGGGAAAATATTTTAAATAAAGTTCATGAAAAGATCGAGCTTGTTCGTAGAGGCCTAAGTTCTTTGTTTTTTGAGCTGTACTATGACATTCGAGGCCCATTCCGCGCACAGCTCCCTCTATTTCGTCTGAAACCTCTTTGAAATAAACTGGATTAGATGAAAAAATTTCTTTCCAAGTTGAATCGCCTAAGTAGAGGCTAGAAGCTTCTTCTAGACCCGCAAATGCTTCTGCGAATTGGTTCCGATTACGAAATATATTTACGATGGAGAGGTGATACGAGGGGTTTTTTTGATGTTGGAAGTCTAAACGCAGCAAAGTTCCATACAAAGATAAGGCCTGCTTCAAATCGCCTTTTTCCCTCGCCATTGAAGCAAGGCATTCAACTCCGGATCGATAGAAAGTTTCTCCCTGTTCGGAATAGAACTGAACTCCCTCGTCATATTGTTTTGATTCTGCAAGTGGCAAACATAAATCTTGAATGGCTTCCTTTTTTAATGCAATCGAGCTCTGAGACGAAGCTCCAGAATCTTGTTCGACAATCGCACGGAAATGAAAAAGAGTTTTTGAAAGTTGATTCAGGTTGTAGTTGGCCCACCCGCTTTTGTAATGTGCGTATTGCCAAAGCGAAGACTGGGGATTGGATGTGAGCTTTTCGAAATAAATGATCGATTTAGCGAATTGACCTTTGTCAAATGCCGCTTCGCCTAGTTGAAGGTAGGCTTCCTCTGAAAAGGGGGAAGTCTGAAACTGGGTGACCAGTTGAACAAACAAGTCATTCGCGCGATCGGGTTGACTTAATTCAAGGTAGGACTGGGCTAGCTGAAACAGAACTTCATCTCGGCGAGGAAAAGAAGGAGATTTAGCAAGATCTTTCAAGATTCCATGTGCTTTTTGAAGATAGCTTTTTGCGTCTGCTCCCTTTGAATTTTGATCTTTGAACTCTTCTAAAAAGAGGTTAGCCAGCCGGAGTCGAAGTTCTGCAGTTTGATCCTCGCTCTTTACAATTCTAAGAGCGTTTTTTATTTCTTCTATGAGATGAGCTCGGTTTCGGGTTAAAAACTGCGCGCGTTGATCCATATTAAACTTCTTTGGGGTCCTCGAATCAGAAAATGCGATTGCGGTAACTCCCAAAAAAATCAGTGACAGAATAATCTTCATGATGCGCTCCTAGCTTTAAAGTTGTGAGAAGCCGGTTGGGTCTACCCAATCGAATTGAATAGCTGTTCCTATGTGCCCTTCGGTTTCCACGCGGATAACTGTCCCGGTAGCCTGAACTGGAACGGACAAACTTTTTGACTTGATAACGACTTTTATTTTTTCTCCCAATCCAAGGGAAACCAGTTTGTCGATAAAGAGGCCGCCTCGACCAATATTTCTCAAGGGAGCAATAAAAATATGTTCTTCGTTATGGATAAATACTTTTCCATTGATCTGATATCGGGGATGCTTTCGAGCTTCGTTTGATTTGCATTGTACGTTCATGAGAGCCTCCGTTCTCTTGATTTATTCTAGTGAGAAACGACCCCCAGAAGCAAAGATGACTGCTTTGGCACAATTCCAAGAATCTTTTCTGAAAAGAAGCAGTTAAAAATATGGAGATCAATGTCAGAAAAAAAGCAAAAGGTACTAAAACGCCGGTGTTTCAAGAGCTTGAATAAGGGCAATTCATTCGGGCAGTGTTTAAAAAATGAAGAGAGTGAATATGCCCTTTTAGGCATGAAGTCGTGAAGGCTTATACTTCAGCTCTTCATATTTTTAAAAAAGAAATGAGAGAAGGCAGAAAAGGTAAATGTTTTCGCGAAGTCAAAAATGAAAAATATGTTGCTGAAAGTTTCTCTGCTCTTAAAAAGAAAACGGTTTCAGGCCTTTAGAGAGCTCGAAAGCTGCTCTTTCAAGGCGAAGCGAAAAAAATGTTCTTGAGCGGGGTATAGTTTTTCTTTAGGAGGAACTCATGAACCAAGGATGGTTAACTTTAGGATTGGTCTCGCTCTCTGTACTTCTAACAAGCTGCAAAGAGAGCTCAACGTTCTACACTAATTCGCTCATGGTGGAGTCTTTTATCCAGCCAAAAGCAGAGTCGTCTTATGATTTCCTTTGGGTCTTGGATAATTCGGGCAGCATGAAGCCTAGACGAGATTATTTAAATAATAACCTCGATGTTTTTCTCGATATTTTGAATAGTCGAAAAGCCATTAATTACCAAATGGCAGTAGTCACGACGGATGCGTTCCGAGACAATGGAGCGCTTGTTAAAGCGGTCAGTGGGATCGAAGTGGTAAAAACTGAAGCTTCAAGTAACCCTTCTTCCGATTTTAAGGAACTTGTGAACTCAATCACGGATTCATCAACGAGTTTTTGGGAGCAGGGTCTCGAAAACTCCTATCAAGCTATTTTAAAGAATGGCACAAAATTTAGTCGAACGGGAGTACCTCTGGTGGTGGTTTATTTAACTGACGAGGAGGATTACTCTTGCGAGTCGTCTTGTTGGGGATCCGAGCCCGAAAATAATACGACATGGAAAGAATTCGATATCGCGCGCTATCTCGATTTTTTCAAAACTTATAAAAAGTCGGAGAGCTCGGAAGTGGTGATGTTCCCGATTGTCGGGATTAGTCAGGACAAGTGCACTGTTCCGTCATTAGGGAATCGTTATATAACCGTTACAGAATCCCTGGAGGCCTTTGGGAAAGCAGGGAGTATCTGTGATTCCGATTTGGCTGAGAGCTACAATAACATCGCTCGAATTATTGCTGATCGAGGCAATGTATTTCGACTCTCTTCCCCAGCGATACCCCAAACAGTCAATGTCTACGTAGATAAAATATTTCAAGATCCTGAAGTCGCTCAATATAGCTTCGATTCAGTTCAGAATGCAGTCGTTTTTAATGGGAAGCTTCCCTCGGCGGGGAGCAAAATTGATATTGTTTATCAGGAAATAAAATAAGACAGGGAGGTCCTATGAAAAAGGTTATTCGTACCAGTGTGGTTCTTTGGGCGGTGATGAGTCTAGCTTCTGCTTGTTCGAAAAAGAATGAATCCGTGGATTCAAATGCTGTGTTTCAAGCGCTTTCTCAAAGTGTGTTCAATCCGGGAGAAACGGTTTCTCAAGTGGGGGCTTTAGCGTTTCTAACCGATGGAGGTTATATTGCTCCTCCACCTGGACAAGATTCAAGTTCGACGGGAACAACAGGGGAGGGGGGATCCATTCCAGGACCTGTTTCTGATTCTTCAACAGTCCTTGGTGGAACGGATACAGGAAGTGTCGGACTACCTGATTCTTCAACAGTCATTGGTGGAACGGATACAGGAAGTATCGGACAACCTGATTCCTCAACAGTTATTGGCGGAACGGATACCGGAAGTGTCGGACAACCTGATTCTTCAACGGTCATTGGTGGAACGGATACCGGAAGTGTCTGCCCATCTGTTACGTCGACTTGTGCATGTCATCCAAAAACGCCCAGTACCAAAATAAAGTTTCAACTCAGACGAGCTTGCTCCATTAAACGAAGCAACAGTAAGAGCCTCTTTTTTGAGGAAGCCAAGAATCCCATCTTGAGTATTGAAGCTGTGAATAACAGTGGTTTCTTAGCAATGCCGGGCTTTTATCAAGGCTCAAAAGCCTTCAGTTTAGCTTCGGTTTCGTTAAAGGGAGTTGATCTCATGAAAGGAAAATACTCAGGACAAGCCGCTCTTGCGCTTGCTGCATTTAAGAAAGCAAAAGGCTGGTTCTGGGGGTCTACTTATGTTGATCTGAAAGTCTGTGAAGACAGTAACCAAAACGGGTTTTGTTACGATGAGCCGTTAACGAATCAATTGGCTATCGACGTTCCCGACGTTAAAGCAGGCTCGATTCCTCGAAGCCTACAAATCAATGTATTTAGTGGTCGAAGCTTAACGAAATCAAACAACCCAAGTCTTTGTGAATCGCAATACAGTCCGTTGGTTTTTGATCTAAAAGGAAATGGATTTGAATTTGTCGGCCCCGAAAGTGGAGTGTCTTTCGATATAACAGATTCGGGAACTCCCATTCCCACCGGATGGATTTATTCAAAAGATGACGCTCTTCTTGTTCGTGATTTGAATGGAAGCAGGAAAATTGAGTCGGGCGCTGAATTGTTTGGAAATGCGACTCGCCTTCCATCGGGAGAGCGAGCCATCAATGGATTTGAAGCGTTGCGGGCTCTGGATAGCGACTCCAATGGGTATATAACTTCCCGAGATAAAGCTTGGTCTGAGCTCCGATTGTGGATTGACTCTAATCACGACGGCGTAAGCCAGCTCCGTGAACTCATTAACTTAGATCGTGCGGGTATCGAGTCGATTAGTTTAGGTTATGTCAGTGTGATGGAAGTGGATCCGTTTGGAAATCAAACGCGTGAGCGAAGTACGTTCATTCGACGAACGGGCGGTAAGCGACACGTGCTTGTGGTTTCAGACGTGTGGTTTAACAGCTTTACGATGGAGCTTCGTGAATAAGAGAGGGTCAGGGAACTATTTGGGAAAAGCCCGCACGCTCGGGAAAGCGAATGCGGCTCTCGGTAGTCGTGTCATGCTTTACTGCAAATACGATAACTTTCTTTCCCTTATCGCTGGCGCTAAATGTCGAAAGGGGAATTATAAATCGTCGGCGTCCGGAATAAGGTTGAGAGGCATCCGAACAGGCATTTGAAACCCCAGCATCTTCAGGCTGGTTTGCTACAAACTCGCCTACGTATCTTTTATTTTGAAGAGTAGTCCCAACATAAACCTTTATAGTTAATGAGTTTCGTAGGTTTTTCTGACAAACCCAGCCACCAAAATCTCCAGAACCGGATCTTCCATCAAGCTTTCCTACTGGATCTGCTCCAACTCTTTTTCCGGGTTCAATTTGTGCGCTGTCGGTTGGGCCGGGAATGGAACATGCCCCGTTCAAAATCATGAAACCCGGGTTACAAGTGGTTGGTGCGCAAGCTCCGTAATCAATAGCCGAACCCATCGCATTACAAGTACCCGCTTGAGTTCCGGTTCCATTTGCAATTGAGCAAGATTGCTGAATAGTCGCTCCAGGAGAACAAAGGTGGCGGATGCAAGCGCCGCTCTGTAAAAAGTATCCGGCATCACATGATTGAGCGACACAGGCTCCAAATGTTCCTCTATCGGTGCCATCTGAACTGCAGGTTCTTGATTGGGAACCCGAACCATTTGCAACAGCGCAAGGACTCTGTTCAAGGGCGTTGGGGGTGCAGACTTGAACAATCAAAGGCTGCGTAATTGTAGGATTTCCCGGAATTGAAGTACTCGTATTTGTTGGCAGCGGAATCGGATCCATTGGAGGCGTGGGAGGATTAGTAGGAGCGGGATTAGCTGTAGAAGGAGCTGTAGAAGGAGGAGGTTCAGCGGGATTAGGATTAGGATTAGA
>JBJSXY010000242.1:0-3173 GCA_046086625.1 Pseudomonadota bacterium
GAAAAGAAGAGAGTTTAACGCACCCTTGCCGTCATTTTCCCTTGGGAATTAACTGCCGTCAGAATCGCTTGGGGATTACATATAATGCGTTTTTTTTAACATTTGATTCAAACTTTAGTCACATTTTTAGATTAACCTGACTTAGAAACAGTGAAAGCTGGAGCTTGAGGGGAATGATGCTCTTGAACCGGTATAAAAATCAGATCCGAGTAGGGTTGGGAGCCCTAGGACTCGTTTTTCTCAGTGGTTGTGAATTGCTTCAAGTCTCGCAAAATAAATTTAAGGCAACTGATTGCTCTGCGATTGGCGCGTGTAGCTCTTCGTCTTCGGGCAATAGTCCTTCGGTGAGCCCCTCTTCACCTTTTGGTCTTAGCATTAAAAGCTATTGGGATTCAGACACAAACAAGCTTTATCCTCGGCAAGAAACTCAACTTTATCACGTGAAAAAAGCGAGTGGAGAGTATCTTAATACGGGAACTGAAGACGATCTCGACAAAACTGATCCCTGCAATATCAAGGCAGAAACTGACCTCAATAGTGCCCCAGAAGATCGTCATCGAACTTGTGGACTTCTCATTCCGGAAACCCGACTTTATTTTAGTCGGTTAGAGTTCACATTGAATATTGCGAGCAGTTCAGGGTGTGAAGTTGTTTACTTTACGCCATTATCTTATCGAGCTAGTGCTTCTAAGGATTTTCAATCGGCTTGGTCGGCTTCAAAATTGGATTGCTCGCTTACTAATGCAAGCCCCCCCATCGGTTGTTTCAGTGGGCCGGGAATCAAGTTAAGTGGCTTTCCAGGAAAGACGGGCATTGTTTCTCAGCTCACAAATAATAGCATTGCCAACACATTTACTTGGACGGCTGAATCTGCTTTTGAGAATTCCCGGGGAGATAATCGCTGGTCGGCTCACTATCCTTTTGAGCCAGGTCTTGGACGTTGGCAATTTGAATGCGTTAATGAAGGCAGCGATCAAAATTTTAATTATATCTTAAGGATAATTCCTACTCGCGACCCTGGAAATGACGTAGGAGAAAATTGGAGCCGATATCTTGGATGGGTAGATGAAAATGGGGTTTACAATGGAAGTGGGTTTTAGGAGCTTTTTTTATACTTTAAATAATCTCGGGCGCGATCCTCGACAGTATTACTTTCTTTCTGACTCTTAAATCTCAATGCTACAAATCCGTAGAAACCGTTCCATGTCCCCTGATTGCCGCCTACCCCTGCAGCGGCGGGATTGAGAAAATTAGTTAAGCTTCTTGAGTAGGTAAGTCCCACTTGCATGCCGGTGTCCTCTGCCACAGGAAATTCTATTCCCCAACCCAGCTGCGCCGACAATTCGTTTCTTGAGAAACTTCCCGCTTTATCTATCGGACCGCCAGAATTGGGTGCATCTTCCGCCGACATTAGAATCCCAAATGCTCCCCCAAATCCAAAATAAGAGCGCAATCGGGGTCCATCCGAAAAATACCATCGAAGAAGTGCTGACGTTTCTAAGTAATTGGCTCTTCTGGAACCTGAGTTATCCTTAGCCCCTTTTTGAGAAAAATATATTCCAGGACTTAAAACCCAGGAGGAACTTAAATACCGCTCACCAAAAACACCGAGATACAAACCTAAATCTGAACTATAACTATCATCAACTGCCCCTGCGCTATTTTTAATAATTTGATTAAAACTGCTCATCCCTCCCACAAATCCATAGCTGCTATCAGGCAGCGCAGAAAACCCAATAGAGTTGAGCAATAAAAGAACAAAGGCAAGAACGTTAGCTCTCATGAATTTCTCCCTAAGCTTCCCAAATCTTCCATTAAACCCGTTTCAAAAATTGTGCAGATTCTAGCCACTCGGTAACGGAGCGTGCTCAAATCGGAACCACGTAAAAACTTTAGCTGCTGCAAATGCTTTTCAATTTCTGCTACTGCAGGCCGTCTTGCTTTGAGCACTTTATCAAGCGCGAGATAAGCTTGCTTTTCTTGTTCAATGTGTTGGTCAAGAATTTGTTGATGCTTAACATCTATTTCTATGAATTGCAGCCCCATCCCGCAGTCTACTTCTGCTCGCTGACGATCGAAAACCAAGTGCGCTACTTTTGCTTTGAAACAAATACTAGTTTCTTGTCCTGGAATAACAAAACTCACATGCCCCACTGAATCGAGAGGCAAAGGCTTCAAGGTTTTTAGAAATACTCCCCCTCGACTGATATTCAAAGCTCCCCCCACCACCGTGTTTTGATTATCGGTTAGTAGCAAGGACTCCCCAAAGGGAAGACGATAAAAGCGGCGCTTTTCTATAAAATTTGGCTCCATTATTTAATCTCTTTCTAAGACTTTATTAATTTCTTCACTTTCTTCTTTTTCTAACTCATCGCCAGGAACCCAAGCTTTTAGTTTCTTCAAATCAATTTTTGTTTTACTAGAAATCTCTCGTATTTCTTCTTGAGGAGAATGTTCTCTTAAGCTTTCAAAAAATGAGGTGACTTTATCTACTGTTTTGGGGCCGGCGGATTTTTCCAGCCCATATTTCATCGTGGAAATAAACTCTCCCCCTACGGTGGATCTGCCCATGGGGATTTGGCCAATCGCTAAAACTAAACAGATTTTAATAGCTTGGGTAATGAGACTCTTAATCATAATTTTTTTGGTGGTTGATTGCCGCGTCAGGACAAGTTTTACAAGCTGTACTTTTATTTTAACATATTGGGAAGACTGAGAACTCAGTTTATAATTAATTTAGTTATTCATCTTCACTAGGAGACACTCATGTCGCATCCAGTCCAGGAAATGCGCGATGGGAGTGTGGGCCAGTGGCTCCCCTTAATTGAGTATTCAATTAAAAGTGGAGTAAGTCTCAGCACCATTCGTCGTAAGATCAAAAGTAATAGCCTCTCCTTTAAGCTAGAAAAAGGTAAGTACCTTATTCTGTTTGAGGGAACCGATCAAACGACGATGAACGCTGAGGTGCCCGCATCTCATGCCCTCACCGAAACGCAAGACACAGTCCGAAGACAGCAGGCTCGCATTCGCCAATTAGAGCAGGAGCTCGACGAAATGGCTCTGCTCATTCAAGCACTCGAACAAAAGTACGGCATCCGCTACTAAAAAGGTTATTTTGAAAACTCTTTTTCTCATTCTCTTTTTAGGGTTCGGTGCGCTTGCCCAGGACCTAG
>JBJSXY010000243.1:0-2431 GCA_046086625.1 Pseudomonadota bacterium
TTTGCCCGGTTAGAGATTAGAGTTAAACTAGTCCTAACCGGGTTTTTATTTTTTATATATTTTTCCATGGCTGAAACTAAGAACGAATCGCAATCAACAAAATCGGGTTCTCAAGATCTGATGAGAACTTTAATTTGGAGTATTCTTGCGCTGGTAATTATCCGCTCTTTTATTTTTGAATCGTTCAAGATTCCCTCAAGCAGCATGGTGCCCACTCTTCACATAGGCGACCATATTTTTGTTTCCAAATTTGACTATGGCCTGAATTTTCCCTTTACCAAATTGGAACTCGTTCGCTGGGGACAACCCAAGCGAGGAGACGTGATCGTTTTTCTTTATCCTAAAGATGAGTCTCTTCATTACGTCAAAAGAGTGATTGGCGTTCCTGGAGATACAATTGAGTTTCGGGGCCGGGAAATTTTTATTAATAATGAGAACATATTCCAAGAGCCGGTAACGGATGCTGAAACCATTAAAAAAGTATATGGCGACAGCCTCAGTTCAGGGGAACTCTATCGAGAAACTATTAATGAGAGAACTCATTGGGTTAGGTTTCTTCCTCCGGAGCAAGCGGGATTTGTTGGAATGAAGCAAAAAGAAGTTATTCCGCCCGGTAAATTTTTTGTTGTCGGGGATAATCGAGATCAGTCTTACGATAGTCGTTCTTGGGGACTTGTCTCTCGAGAAAACATCAAAGGAAGAGCTCGTTTAATTTGGCTTTCTTTAAAGCCCAGCGATGAATGGGTTTCGCCACGTCGAGTGGCTTGGTCTCGCTCGGGAATGGTTATTCACTAAAAATTTACAGATACTCTTGAACAAGTAGGGCTGCACCCAGCGAGCCACTCAGATTTTTAAACTGGCTTGTTTTAATGGAAAGCTTACTTCCAACCGCAGGAAACGCATGGGTTTTAACGTGCGTGCTGATTTCATCTAAATAAATAGCCAGTCCATCAGTGACGGCGCCCCCTAAAAGAATCAATTCGGGGTCAAAAATGTTTGCGATTCCAACCAGAGCGATTTGGAAATTAAAAATAAACTCATCAATGATCTTTTTGTATTCGGGAACAATAGCCGCTTTAGAAAAAACCTCTTTCGGAGAAACTCCTTTCGCTTGAGTTTTTACGGCGGTGGCTGAGCAGTAACGTTCAAAGCAACCTTGATTTCCACAAGGACAGGGGAGTCCCTCGGTATGAATACTGAAATGGCCCAATTCTCCTGCAGTGCCTGTAGCTCCTCTAAAGAGCCGTCCATCGAGAATGAGACCCCCACCGATTCCTGTCCCCAAAGTAAGAAGCACTAGGTTTTTACACCCCTTCCCTGCTCCTACTTTCCATTCAGAATAGACAGCACACTTAGCATCATTTTCAACAGCTACTGGGACTTTAAAATCATTCTGAACCCAATCTCTTAAGGGAACATTGGACCAGCGTGCGAAATTGGGAGAGTTTCTTACGACTCCTGCATGATGATCTACGGAACCAGCACAGCCAATCCCAATTCCAGCAAATTTAATCCCAGCTACTTGAAAAACCTGAACTGCCTCTTGAACAGCCTTTCTGACCAAATCGGGACCTTGATCTGCTTGTGAAGGAATGGATAGTTCTTTAAGTATTTCGTTCTGAGATGACAAAGCAATAGCCTTCAGCTTTGTTCCACCAATATCGATTCCTAAAGTGATAGGGGCTTTGGTAACCATCTGTAGGTTGGTATACTCTACTGGTGATACTTGAAGTCAAGAACCTTGAAGTCCGCTATGGTCTTAAAAAAGCCGTGCGGGACATTTCCTTTTCTATTGATGCTGGGGAAAGTGTTGGGCTTTTAGGCGCTAATGGTGCGGGAAAATCAAGCACTCTGAAAGCTATTCTGGGGATGCTTCGCCCGATAACTGGAGAAATTCAAACTCTTGGGGCCTCGCCGGGAAGTCTGATTAGCTTTGAAAAGTTGGGTTTTGCTCCCGAAGAAGGTGTGCCTCCCGATTATCTCACCGGAAAAGAATACCTTGGCTTTGTTTCCGCTCTGAAGAATTCACCTCAAGGTGGGCAGGATCCCCAAGTGGATGAATTACTCTCATGGTTTGAATTAGATCCAAATAAGCCTATTCGCGAATACTCCAAAGGGATGAAGCGCCGGATTGTTCTAGCGCAATCTTTTTTGGGAGGTCCGCAGCTTATTATTTTAGATGAGCCTTTAAATGGACTAGATCCGCTGATGATCATAAAACTTCGAACCCGCTTGAATGAAACGCGAGAAAAAGGAACGGCTCTTCTTTATTCCTCTCATATCCTTTCAGAAGTTGAGAAATGTTGCTCGAGAGTTTTAATTTTAAAAGAAGGCAAGCTTGTCTTGGATGCTTCTATCAGCGCTATCACAGATGAATTTGGGAGCGTCGAGAATGCGTTTGCTAAAAAAGTGGGCGACTCATGAAGTTCGG
>JBJSXY010000244.1:0-2878 GCA_046086625.1 Pseudomonadota bacterium
AAATAAAATCGATTTAGCTGTTCATTCTTTAAAAGACCTGCCCACTCTTCAACCTTTGGAGCTGAAAGTAGCCGCTATCCCAAAAAGAGAATCGCCTCACGATTGTCTCATTTTGCTTGAGTCTTCTTTTGATGCTTCTCAATACCTAGGGCTTCGTGAAAAAGCAGTCGTGGGAACGAGTTCACTCAGACGCCAAGCCCAATTAAAAGCAGTACGCCCGGATTTAGAAGTGATTTCTTTAAGAGGCAATGTTCCCACTCGATTAAATGCCGTTCGCTCAGGCAAAGTGGAGGCAGTCGTGTTGGCAGAAGCAGGATTAAACCGCTTGGGGATTGCTTTGGAGGGATTTAGAAAGCAGATTCTTCCTTTGGATAGGTTTGTTCCAGCGCCCGGACAAGGGGCTTTGGCTCTGGAAGTAAGGCAAGACTGTTCGCCCCCCCTTTTAGAAGCCATTCAGAGTTTAAATGATTCCATCACGCAACTCTCCACCCAAATCGAGAGAAAAGTGTTAAGAGAGCTTGAAGGAGGTTGTACGCTTCCTTTAGGGGTGCTTTGTCAAAAAGAAGGTAATCAATTGAAAGTACAAGCTTTTTTAGGGGTTGAAGAGGGGCGAGCTCAGGGCAACCCCCAGTGGACTGATTTTCATCGTTTTGACATCCTAGGCACAGTTGAACAAACTCTCGTGTCCCAAACGGTAGAGTACTTTAGGAGCCGAACTCATGCGCGAAAATAAAAAAATTATAGTGACTGGAGAGCATAACGATTCAGGCAATCGCTACCCAGCAAGCGATAAAAAAGGCCGTACTTTGTTGTGGCAAGAAGTACCGGTTTTAGATTTCGAGCGGCTTCCTATTGAGGAAAAACTTTTCACTGAAATGGCTGCAAAGCCCTTTGATTGGATTATTTTTACCAGTGTCCGCGCGGTCCGGTTTTGGACTGAAATACTGCTCGAGCACAATACGGATTTCCCCATTGAAACCCAAGTTGCTTGTATTGGTGAAACCACTGCCCATGCAGCTGAAATGGATGGCTACACGCCCGATTTTTTTCCTACGGAACCTGGAAGCGAAGTTTTTTTACAGGAGTTTGAAGATCTCTTAAGCAACCGAGCTGAAAAACCACGAGTGCTCATTCCAGCAGCTTTAGGGGGGCGCACGATGATTTCTGACCGACTAAGAATGTTGGGATGCGAAGTAGTTCGTTTGCCTATTTATCAATCTAAACCTCGAAACGATATTTCCATTCATCTTTCTCAAAAAGATCTAGAAGAAGCGGCGCTGGTTCTCTTTACGAGCCCGTCTTCGGTCGATGCAGTGAGTTCCCTTTTTGATTTGAATTCAAAAGTAAAAGTGGGATCCATGGGGGCATTCACTCGAGACCATTTAGTGAATAAAGGAATCTCTGAAGTAGTGGTGTTGCCGGAGGGCGATTTTCAAAAAGTAGGCGAGATCATATGTTAGTGAGGCCCAGACGACTCAGAGACAACTCGATTATTCGAAATTTGGTCTACGAAACGCATCTGTCGCTCGAGAACTTGATTCAACCTTATTTTTTGACCCAAAACTCTCAAGCGCAGGAACCCATCCAAGGATTTACCGGCGTTTCTCGTTGGGGAATTGAGAAACTAAAGAAACAAGTCGAGAAAGACTTAGAAAAAGGAGTTAAAAGTTTTCTCCTTTTTGGTGCCTCTAACGAAGAGTTATTGCCCCAAGCGATTTCAAATTTGAAAAAAACATTTGGAGATCACATCCTTTTATTCTCCGATGTTTGTCTTTGCCCCTATACCGAACAGGGTCATTGCGGAGTAGTTAAAGAAGGGCGAGTTGACAATGATGATTCACTTTCGCCTCTGGCCAAAATGGCCTTATCTCACGCGGAAGCGGGTGTTGATTTTGTTGCCCCATCCGACATGATGGATGGCCGAATTGGATTCATTCGAAATCATTTGGATGAAAAAGGATTTACTCACACTGGGATTCTTGCTTACACGGCAAAATATGCTTCGAGCTATTACGGTCCATTTCGAGAAGCTTTGGGGTCTTCTCCAAAAACCACCGATTTTCCTCGGCTAAAAGATCGTTCTACTTACCAAATGGATTTTAGAAACACTCAAGAAGCGCTTCGAGAGCTTGAACTCGATCTTAAGGAAGGCGCCGATATGGTGATGGTGAAACCAGCTCTCGCCTATTTGGATATCATCCAGTCGTTTAGAAAAGAATCCAGTGTACCCGTCGTTGCTTATTCTGTGAGTGCGGAATTTGAAATGGTGAAGAGTTTAGTTGCAAAAGGTATGGCCGACGAAAGAGCCATGGTCATTGAAAACTTGACAGCGATTCGCCGGGCGGGAGCTCACTTAATCGTAACGTATTTTGCAACGGAGTTAGCTGAGAAGGGATGGCTTCTATGATTATCTCTGAAAAAGGGCAGAAACTTTTTGAACGTGCTCAAAAGGCTATCCCGGGGGGAGTGAATTCACCTGTTCGTTCTTTTAAACATGTGGGAATGAATCCGCTCTATTTCGAAAGGGCCGAAGGCCCGTTTCTTTATGATGTCGATGGAAAAAGCTACGTAGATTTTTGTTTATCCTTTGGTCCCCACTTGTTAGGTCACAGCCACCCAAAAGTAGTGGAAGCAATCACCGAACAAGTAAAAAAAGCCACGAGCTTTGGAGCGTGTCATCCTCTCGAAGTTGATTTAGCTGAGACCATCTTAAAATTTTATCCCTTTCTAGATAAAGCGCGCTTAGTGAATAGCGGAACGGAAGCCGTTATGACGGCAGTACGCGTAGCTCGTGGCTATACCGGGCGTTCTAAGATTTTGGTATTTGATGGTTGCTACCACGGCCACAGTGACGGACTCTTAGCGAAAGCAGGGAGCG
>JBJSXY010000245.1:0-3431 GCA_046086625.1 Pseudomonadota bacterium
GAGTTCATGAAATGGGTGGATGAGTGTCGAACTCTTAAAGTGCGGGCCAATGCGGAGACCCCCAACGATGTCAAAGTGGCGAGGGGATTTGGCGCCGAAGGAGTGGGTCTTTGCCGAACCGAGCACATGTTTTTTGAAGAATCTCGAATCATGGCAGTTCGAGAAATGATTCTTTCTGATTCAAGAAAACAACGAGAGGCTGCTCTTCAAAAAATATTCCCCATGCAGAAGGAAGATTTTAAAGCGATTTTTCGAGAGATGAAAGGGTATCCAGTCACTGTGCGCCTATTGGATCCTCCTCTTCACGAGTTTCTGCCAAAGACAGATTCTGAAATCGTGATGATGGCGAGAGCTTTAAATACCTCTAAAGAAACTTTGCAAGCTAAGCTCCGCTCTCTTCATGAATTTAATCCGATGCTGGGACATCGTGGCTGTCGATTAGGAGTTTCTTTCCCTGAAATTTATGCCATGCAAGTTCGAGCCATTATGGAAGCGGCTTGCGAACTCATCAAAAAAGAAGATTTTAAAATTGAACCGGAAATCATGATTCCATTCATTGGGGCTTTAGAGGAATACCGTCTGCTTAAAAATGACGTGAACGGTGTTTGTGAAAAAGTATTGGCCGAGCAAAATGTTCAAGTTCCTTTTTCTGTCGGCACCATGATCGAAATACCTCGAGCAGCTTTGATTGCAAACAAACTCGCAGAAGAAGCTTCCTTTTTCTCTTTCGGAACTAATGATCTTACTCAAATGACTTTGGGTCTTTCACGGGATGATTCAGGTTCGTTTTTGCCTTTGTATGTAGAAAAGGGAATCTACCCCATTGATCCTTTCGTGAGCTTAGATGAGGAAGGCGTCGGGGAGCTGGTTTCTTTAGCTTGCGAGCGCGCGAGAAGGACAAATTCATCAATAAAAATAGGCATTTGCGGAGAGCAAGGTGGAGACACCTCCACAATTGAATTCTGTAACCGTCTAGGCTTTAATTACGTCAGCTGTTCGCCCTTTCGAGTTCCAGTGGCTCGGTTGGCGGCTGCTCAGGCCACTTTAAAATCAAAGTAGTCACGATATTTAGAAGTTTTAAGCAACGGGGGAAAGTTTTTCATGCGATTAAAACGGCTAGAGTTGCAGGGTTTCAAATCTTTTTTAGATAGAACGGTTCTTACGTTTCAACCTGGTATTACGGGGGTTGTCGGACCGAACGGATGCGGTAAAAGTAATATCGTTGACGCTATTCAATGGGTGATGGGTGAGCAAAGCGCTAAGCATCTGCGCGGCGACTCCATGACTGATGTTATTTTCAATGGATCAGATAGCAAAGCCGCTACTTCGATGGCTGAAGTCAGTCTTATTTTGGATAGACAAGGCGTGGCTCTTGCTCCTCAGTTTGCTGCTTTTGATAAATCAGATGAAATCGCTATCACCCGTCGAGTGTACCGAGATGGAACAAGCGAATATTGCATTAATAAAACTCAGTGCCGTTTAAGAGATATCCACGAATTGTTCATGGATACGGGGGTTGGAAAACGAGCTTATTCGATTATTGAACAAGGCCAAATTGATCGAATGATCAGTGTAAAGCCCGAAGAGCGTCGTGGTTTATTCGAAGAAGTTGCAGGAATTACTAAATACAAAGCGAAGCGCAAAGAAGCTGAAAAGAAGCTTGAAGGTACTCGTCAAAATTTGACTCGCTTGCAAGATATTATCAACGAACTTGAGAAACAAATTCGAAGTCTCAAAGTTCAAGCAACTAGAGCTCGAAAGTACAAAGAACTTAAGAATGAGTTGGAAGCCGTTGATCTTTACTTGTTAGGAAGAAATGCCTTCAGACATTCTGCTCAGATTGAAGAGCTGAATCAAAAAAGAGATTCCCTCGTGAATGAACGTTCGGAGTCGGATGCTTCCTACGGTCAATTTGAAGCGCAAATTGTAGAACTTGATATTAAAAGAATCGATCAAGAGCGGGAATTACAGACTTTAGGAAATAAAGAACGAGACGTTACGCTTTCATTGCAGAAGTGTGAAAGTTTAATTGCTTTACTAGAAGAGCAGAAAAAAAATCTTCAAGAAGCCATTGATAGAAAAAAACAAGAAGAAGAGCAGCTCACTGAATCTCTACAAAATCTTGATCGTGAATTAGCCGCAGAGCAGTCCAATCGTGAAGAAATTAGACAAAATCTAGAATCATTGGAACAAACACTGTCTCAATATGATGGGCAGATACAAGACTTCAATCGAAGTCGACAAGAAGAGCAACGCAAACGAAATCAGCTCGAAGAAAAGCGAACTCAATTGACCCATCGAAAAGTATCGCTCGAAGGGCAATCTGCTAATTTAAAAAATCGGCAATCCGAAGTTGAGACGACTTTGCAAGGATTAGAGCAACGACAAGGTGAGCTCGCTGGTGTGCTTGATTCCCAGCGTGCGGCACTCGAAGGGGCCGACACCAAAATTCATCAAGTCAATGAGCGAGTGGTCCTGGCAGAACAAGAAGTCACAACTATTCATGGGGATTGTCAGGAAAGTTCATCCAAGCTTTCTGGAGTCGAACAGAATCTCTATCAACTAAGAGAAAAATTCCATTCTCAACGATCTCGCTTGCAGTCTTTACAAGAACTTCAAACGAATTTGGAAGGGTATTCTTCATCCGCCAGAGATTTGTTGATGAGTGTGGGCGAAGAAAGAGGATCAGCTATTCCTTTAGCTGAAGTCGTTTCACCAGAGGCTGAAATTGAAGAAAGCCTTGAAACACTCTTAGGTTCAGACATGAACACTATTTTGGTGCAGACCACCGAAGAAGCAGAACGTCTGACCCAATTAGTGAATGCTCGAGGACTCGAACGAGTGAGACTCATTGCAATTTCCGAGTTGAATCAAGCGGGTCAGGGTGAAAAACCCATGATCGACGGAGTGATCCCTCTTTTAGAAAAAATTCGCGTTTCTTCCGAATATCAAACTGCTGCTCAGTGGTGGTTTGGAAATGTTTACATGGTTACCGATGTCAGTCAGCTCTTTCAACTTCGAAAAAGTTATCCTCATTTAACGTTCATTACGAACGAAGGACAAACGGTCGGGCACAGAGATAGATCCTTGAGCTCGGGTAAGACGCCCACCAAAACGGGAGTCTTTGCCAGACGTCGCGAAATTGAGGAATTAGGCACTGAATGCGATAAATTGAATCAAGAACTCACTCAAATGAACTCTGAGCGAGAAGCCTTGCTCGAACATTTACAGAATCAAGAGAAGCTTCATTTAGAACTTAAAGATAAGTTACTTCAAACAAAAGAGAGGTTACTAGGTATGTCATATGAAAATGATAGTTATTCTGACAATTTAGCCAAGTTGGTTGAATTAAAAAATAACCTATGATAAAATCATTTTTAAACTACATTGTAACTAACTTTGGGTTTACCTCCGTTAATGATTTTTACAGT
>JBJSXY010000246.1:0-4038 GCA_046086625.1 Pseudomonadota bacterium
GGTGCTTGCTTCAAAAAACAAAAGAAAGACTGTTTTTCTAGCCAAAGTTTGAGGGATCGAGTGCCCCGATTCTTGACGGGCTTTAAAAGCCAATGCTCCCGATATAAGCAATTGAATTTGTTCTTTTTTTAGAAATTCCGTCCCCAGAAGAGATTTTAGCTGCAGCTCATTTGCCCGACAGGCATTGGGGTTGGTCATTTGAGTTCAACAATTTAGGATAAATCAGCTTGAATGGGAAGCGCTCTTTATTGCGTCTAAAGGCTATCTGCGTTATTCCTTAGCAATCTCAAAAAAGGAGCGTTCCTATGGCATCCGATATGAAATTAAAAACAGGTCTTGCTGAAATGTTAAAAGGCGGCGTGATCATGGATGTGGTCAATGCAGAACAGGCAAAAATCGCCGAAAAAGCAGGGGCCGTTGCTGTGATGGCATTAGAACGTATTCCTGCAGATATTCGAAAAGAAGGCGGCGTTGCAAGAATGTCTCCTCCCGATAAAGTTTTAGAAATCATGGAAGTGGTTTCCATTCCGGTGATGGCAAAAGCGCGAATTGGCCATTTTGTAGAAGCGATGATTTTGGAATCGTTGGGTGTTGATTTCGTGGATGAAAGCGAAGTATTGACCCCTGCAGACGAGCAATACCACATCGATAAATTTCAGTTCAAAGTACCTTTTGTTTGTGGCGCTAGAAATTTGGGAGAAGCTCTTCGCCGGATTGGCGAAGGAGCTGCCATGATTCGAACGAAAGGCGAAGCAGGTTCCGGAAATATTGTAGAAGCAGTCAGACACCTGCGTGCTTTAAGAACTCAGATCCGTCGCCTCACTACTTTGGGCCGAGAAGAACTCGTCAACGAAGCAAAAGAACTCGGAGCTCCACTAACTCTTGTTGAATGGGTGGCTCAAAATGGAAAGCTCCCTGTTCCCAATTTTGCAGCGGGCGGAGTGGCTACACCGGCTGATGCAGCTCTTTGTCGTTGGCTTGGAGCGGAGTCGGTATTTGTGGGTTCGGGAATTTTTAAATCAGAGGATCCTCAAAAATTAGCTCATGCGATTGTGGAAGCGACTACTCACTATCAAGATGTAAAAGTACTTTCACAATGCTCAAGAGGATTAGGCTCAGCCATGAAAGGACTCGACGTGCATTCGTTGAAAGCCGAAGAGCGCCTTTCGGAACGAGGCTGGTAAGGCTTCATGCTGATTGGAATTCTCGCGCTTCAAGGTGCCGTTGAACCTCACGAAGAGAAATTAAAGCAATTGGGGGTTTCCAGTCGTCGAGTGATTCAATCAAAAGATCTCATTGGACTCTCCGGTATTATTTTACCGGGCGGCGAAAGTTCAACCATGCTTCACCTGTTGAAGCTCCATGGACTTTGGGATGATTTAAAAGCCTTTGTTGATAAGAACCCGGCTTGGGGACTTTGTGCAGGATCCATCCTTCTAGCGAACGAAGTCAGTTCGCCTTCTCAAGATTCACTGAAAGCTTTGGACATCGGAATTATTAGAAACGCCTATGGACGACAGACTGAAAGTTTTATTTCGGTGCTCCAGCCTACTTCAGAATGGACGGATCCTGAGGCCGCAGAGGGGGTTTTTATTCGAGCCCCCAAAATAAGTCGAGTGGGTACTCAAGTAAAAATCCTTTTCACTTTCGGGGGTGAGCCTGTCATGGTCCAAAGTAATTTCACTTTGGCATCTACTTTTCATCCCGAGCTCACAGATAGCAACAAGCTTCATGAGTATTTTGTGAAACTCTGTCAAGAAACCAAGTAAACAGGTATATTGTTTTCATGGATCATCGTTTTCCCCAATGGCTCAGGACTTTTGTCCGCAAACTAGATTTTTTAGGTCTTCCTAATTTGGGCATGTTGGTTTGTGGCTTAGGCGCTATGGCTTATTTCGCTCAAATCTCGGGTTTTAGTTCTGTAGATCGATTTCTTTTTGATCCCGTAGCCATTCGAGAGGGAGGGGAATGGTGGAGACTCTTTGCTTTTCCCATGTCAGATCCTTCTTCAACTCCGACAAATCCAATCTTCTTTTTGTTTTTCGTGCTTTTTACTTATTTTATTTTTCAATCGATTGAAACTCAGTGGGGAGCAGGTCCTCTCACGGTATTTGTACTGATTTGTTATCTTGCTACCGTAGCGGGTGCTTTAGTTTTAGAGGTTCGCACTAATATTTGGCACTATATTTTGTTGAATGTGAGCTTAGTGTTTGGAACTCTTTTTCCGAACTTTGAAATCTTGTTGTTTTTTATTCTTCCGGTAAAAGCCAAGTGGCTAACTCTCTTTTCAGGGGTTCTGTTATTGGTGCAGTTTGTTTTTGGAGACTGGGATTACAAACGGTTTCTTCTTTTTGCTCTTTTTCCTTACTTTCTTTTTTTCGGCCCTTACTTTTTTAAAGAACTTCGAAGTAAATCTCGCATTTCGGCTAATCGAAAGAAATTTGATAAAGATATGTGGCGTTAAACCACTTTAGGTCGTCGCTTGGTGTTGCGATATTGAAGCAAGCTTCTAATAATAATTGCGACAATAAGAACCGATATAATGACTGTGATAACCATTTTGATTTCTTTTAATTTGAGAAGAAGATCAGAGATTTCACTGCCAAAGTAGTGCCCCAGATAGTAACCCCCAGCAATCCAAAGCGGAACACTCACAAGAGCTGCCAAAAAATCTAAAAGAATAAAAGTTCTAAACTTCATGTGCATGGAACCCGCCATAAAGAAAACCACAGCTCGAAGGCCCGCCACAAAACGAGCAAAGAACACTACTTTAGGTCCATATTTTCTAAAATAAGCTCGAGCTCTCCGGACTCTTTTAGGGGAAAATAGAGGCTTCTTTTTTCGATTAAGGATTCTTCCCCCCAAGCGGAGACCAATAAAAAAGAGAATAGAATCACCTATTAAAACTCCCAAAATGGTAATTGAGATTCCACCAAACCAAGTCATGGTTTTATCCCAAATGAGATACCCAGTTGCAATCAATGGAATGTCTTCGGGAAGAGGAAAACCCAAGCCACAAGCTACTAAAATTCCAAAAATAAGAAGGTAAGCAACTCCGCCAGACAAATCTGTTAAAAACTCGAACAACCGTTCCATGGACTCAACATCTTAAACGACCCCTGGTCATTCGACATTAAAATTCGGTAAATATTTTGCCACCGTGTGGCGGCTTTGGTATCTGTAGAGTCGTGGAAAAGTTCGATCCTAAAAATCCGGCTAAAAATGCCCACTTGACGCCCAAAGATACGACCACTCCTGAAGTCTTGCCTGCAAAAAAGCGTAAAGCTTCAACTAGCATCGCCCCAGCTGATCCACTTTTAGCGAGTTATTTCCGGGAAATTTCTAAATATCCCCTTCTTACTAGAGAAGAAGAGCATCGACTCGCAGTTAAATACTACGAAACTAAAGATCGAGAAGCGCTTCAAAAATTGGTCACTTCAAATTTGCGTTTTGTGGTCAAAATTGCGTATGAGTATCTTCACTACCGAATTCGCTTACTGGATTTAATTCAAGAAGGAAATACGGGCCTTCTAAAAGCAGTCCAGGATTTTAACCCCTTCAAAGAAGTGCGACTGACCACTTACGCTGTTTGGTGGATTCGAAGTTATATTCAAGAGGCCATTTTAAAAAATTATTCGCTTGTGAAAATGGGCACCACTCAAGCCCAGAAAAAATTGTTCTATCGACTCAAAAAAGAACAGCAAAAACTAGAAGAAATGGGGCTATCTCCCAATCAAAATGTGAAGCTTTTGGCGAGTAAGCTCGATGTGAAAGAGCGTGAAGTGGAAGAAATGAGCCAACGCCTTTCGGGGCCCGATGTTTCGCTCAATGCCCATATCGGAGATGATGAAAAAAAAGAACATATTCAGAATTTAGCTGATCCCCAAGCGCCAGTTGACCAACGCTTAGGAGATGAAGAACAAGCAGAACTATTCAAAGAAGTTTTGAAAAAGTTTTCTCAAACACTCGAAGGACGAGAAAAAATTATTTTCCAAAATCGACTCATTTCGGAAAATCCTCTCACGTTGCAAGAAATTG
>JBJSXY010000247.1:0-7540 GCA_046086625.1 Pseudomonadota bacterium
TGCTTTCAAAATCCAGCCGGGGAATAGCTGCTCGGCCCCCCAAAATACTTCGGGCAATCACAGGTGATACGCCTAATTCTCGTGCCATCACAGCTTCAGTGACGGGATCATTCCAAACGTGCATCGATTCCGGGATCAAAGGAATGGGCTTTCCTTGATTGGCAGGATCGGGCAAATAAGAACCAGAAGCTATTTGAGACTGAACAAAGACATTACTATCTTGTTGTCCCTGAGCATAATAAGGCTGATTCGTTGTAAAAAAATCTCCATGAGTTAATCGACGCCCGTCTGGACCTCTCACTTCCGTTGGTTGGTTCAGTAAACGAATTTTTTGCTTTTGTTCTTCATAGGTGGAACTTCCCCCCAAAAAACCAGTATGGTGACAGTCTAAGCAAGAAGCACCATTTCGAACCGCGGGCCTTAAATTTTTATAACTAGAAGCCACAGAAGCGGGAGCCTCATCTAAGAGAGTGCCATCGGCATTAAAGAGAAATGTTACTAGAAATCCATTCGTCCCAATACAAAGCCATTCTTCAGCTTCGTGAGTGAATAAAATACCACTCTCTTCCACACTTCGAGAGGTGGTCCCTGCGCCTCCCTCGTGGACATCTTTGAAATCCAAACTTCGATAACAGAAACGTCCAGGCACATTCAAAGTATTTTGCCGTTCTAAAACTCTCTGGGGTCCTCCCACCACATTGGATTGGTCTTTTCCATCTCCTACTTGCGTCCCAACCAGAAGCTTATTTCCGAAAGTAGCGAATTTACTCACATTGACTCCAAAGCGATCTGCAATTTCACTTTGATTTAAGCCACTAAATCCCTGAGCGGCAGCATAAAAGTTTGGCTGCATCATTGTGTTGATAAGCTCATTGATTCGAATTTTTCCTCCATTGCAGCGATCTTTTTCATCAGCTGCTTCCATCAAAGAAAGAGTAAGACCACTCAAACACTGATTGCCATTTTGATCTCGAAATGAAGAAAAATCCATCGTCAAAGTACCGCTGGCATAATCGACTTGATTTTCAAAAATGCGGATTAGACATTGGTTTTGAAGTGAGTTCAGAAGAAAATTTAGGGCTGCAAGTCCTGCTTTGATTCGATTCACTCCCGGAGGTAAATCAGATTGTTCTGCGCCGGCAGGTCCAGCTCCTCGAGGTCTCAAACTAAAAGCAGCTAAATCGATGGTCATTCTTCCATCGCTAATTCCCCCAGAAGCTAAAAGAAATCGATCGACTGCATTTCTTTGATTCCCTTGAAGCTTGTCCCGGTTAAGAAGAGCAAACGATTGAAACTGACGTGCAATGTCTGGATCTCGCGCAGCAACCCGACGGCCCGTTTGATCCACTAAATTACCATTCCCATCCACTTGAAGAGCGATCTGCTCACCCGTTACTAATTGGCCTAAGGTCTGGTTTCCTAACTTCAAAAGTTTACTAAAACCGGCAATAGTTTTTGCTCCATTGCCAAATTGACCTAATTGGTTATTGAGGAAAGCTTGATTGGTAAAACCTCCCAGACCTTCAGCACAAGAAAGGGAGGAATGGCCCAAGACCATTAACATCACTGCTCCAGCCCACGCGTAGAGGGATTTCACACCGCTTCTATTCATCATAGCCAAACCACTCATTTAATAAACTGGAGTCATAGGCTGCATTTTGAAGGCCAGTAACTTTATAAGAATGTATCCCTCGAGGATGCGCTGCTTAAGCCCAAGAGAAATGAATCAAAAAAATAAAAAAAGACCCTCTGTATTCAGAGGGTCTTCGTGTCAAAGAACTCTACGGTTGGCTGACGTTCTTAAATTCTAGGGAAAATTCGGTGGAACGTACCCTTGTGCATCCATGGCTTTCAGCTCTTCTAAGCTTTTTGCTCCCGGAAGTGCATCTTTTTTCTGGTTAATAATCGGATTGCTCACACAGCCATAAATATTGATTTGGGTGTAAGCTTGAAACTTAGATGGAAGATTTTCTTCCGAGAATATAGCTTCCACAGGACACGCAGGAACGCAGGCATCGCAGTTCACACAAGTATCCGGGTTGATGTAGACCATTCTTTCGCCTTCGTGAAACGCATCCACGGGGCAGACGGCCACGCAGTCAGTATATTTACAGTCCACACAGTGTTGAGTGACGATATAAGACATGGTTGTTTCCTCCTCAAAATCAGATTCCAGAATAACATGACCTTCTGGGGCTAGGCTAGCGAATAAACAGGGGTTTTTTCGAGACTTTTAAACTTCGCTCAAATTCGGCTTCGAAAACCGACCAAAACTTATGCAGGGGTTTCGGCTTTCCTAAACACTTAAAACACCTGAATTTAGAAGGGACTCCCGACTGATTCAGTATGTTTTTTCCCGAAGCTTGGACAGTGGTTGATGTCCAAGGTTAAAAACCAAGCTCAAGAAGAGATTGGTACTAGGCTTGCAACCTTGGCCCGTCGAAAGATGGGATTACCCTGTCTTTCGCGAGAATCCTTTTGCGGGTGTGGTGTGTATGCGGAAGCTGACTTTATCTCAGTTTTTATTTCCCTTAGTCTCAGCTGGATTATGTATTTTATTTCTAGCATCGTGTGGAGCTACGAAATCCACTACAACTGGAGCGCCTACAGCGGTGAATCCGGGCAGTGGCGATAACACCGACCCTCTTCCAGATGACACCGATCCCACTACGGCTGGTTTACCTGACTTAACAGGAGCCGTGGCGGTAGCCCTTAGCGACAATATTAACTATACGGGTTTATCAGATATTGCAGGCTCAGTGGTAAAGCCTATCGTAGGAGATCCTAAAGTGGTTTTGAAAATAACAAACGGAACCACTCCGACAGGAAGACTTCGATTTGCTTTTGAGGACAGACGAGGATTTTGGTGGACGGACATGACTTCCGTAGCCAGTACGGGAGCCAATACGGCTTCTTCTTTAGACATCATTTTTTCGGACAATTTATTAACCGTAAGAATCGCAGGCCTTAAGACCGTCACTAACGGAAACACACTGAACTCAGTTTTTCTCTATAGAGTTCGCCAAACTTCTGAAACTGAATGCTTACCAAAAGTTTGTAAATACAATTGGCTGGGCCAAACTTTTGAAGTTCCCCTAGAAAGTTGTTTTTCTACTCAAGCAGCTTATCAAACGTTCTTAACCAATGAAGCTACAGCTTGTCGCAACTATATGACTTCATCGAGCACGAACACCCAAGTGAAAACTCTCGGAACGTTTCAAGTGAATTACACCAATATTGCAGTGCTCGCGGAGGGTAACTAACCATGCGTTTAATGAAAAGTGTCGCCTTGATGACTGCATCTGCGGTTATCTTAATCGGATTTGGCTGTGGAAAAAAAGATGATGGGGCTCCCAATCCCAACCCAGCACCTGGGATAGGCAACCCGGCCGTTGCCAATTGCCCAAGGCCAAATGGAGGAACAGTTCTCTCAAATCTACCCTTTGAAGGACGTCTTACCCCAGCCCAGACCGGAAGTTATAGTTGGTCCAACTTACCTAGTACGATCACGTTAATTCCAGCGATCACTAGTTCGGTTGGTTATACCTATCAAAATAATAATATTATCGCTGGCGGCCAGATATCTTTATCAGAGCTGTCGCAACTTTATCAAAACAACAGCACTCCCAGCGCTTGCATTTCATCTCCGAGCGGTGCTCAGGCGGGTCAATCTTCTGGTTATTTCTACAACGGACAAGTCAATTCTCTTGTTTTGACAGGATCCATGACGGTACCCTACTACTCGCCCTTTTCCTGGCAAGGTTATCCGACGGGCTCTCCCGGAACTAACCCCACTTTAGGACAGCAGCTTATCCAAGTCATTGTGGGTTCAACCTGTGCCGCAAACTTCATTCCCTCCTACGGCAATGCGCCGGGAAGAATTCGCGGATGTATCAATGTTCGAATGGGAAACCAAGCTAACAGCCAAGTTCTTCGGTACATGAGTCAATAGAGGTTTTATGTTTCAAGATGAAAAAACAACCGAGTTAGACCTCAACAAACCCCTCCAACAATCCCGTTGGACAGAGAAAACAGCAGCGACGATCAGCGTGACATCCAAAGTGCCCGCCATAGAAGCCAATCATTTGCCTTGGCTTCTCAAATTAGCTGCGGCTGTTACGATATTGATCCTAAGTCTCTGGCTGTTCTAATTTATTTTTTCTTGGATTTTGAACGTGTATTGAACCGCTCAATCACAGCTTCAGTTAAGTCCTCACCTGACTGAGCGTACAAAACAGCTCCTTCATTTTTCTCTAGAACCAGAGTTAACCCTTTTTCTTTGCCTAAGGCTTCCACCACAGATCGAATTTCATCAATAATCGGTTTTGTGAGCTCTCGTTCGCGCTTTTGTAACTCCATTTGAGATTCGGCTGCTGTCTTCTGAAGTTCGGCAAACTTTTTTTGGAGTTCTTGCTGCTTTTGTGTTTTGGCAGACTCATTCATTAAGCCCGCTTTCTTCTCAAACTCCTCTGCTTCTTTTTGAAGCTGTTGTTGTTGCTTTTCAAGACCCGTTCTTTTGGAAGTCACTTCTTTCTCCAAAGTACTTTTGGCTGTTTTTCCTGCTTCCACATTTTGAAGTGTCTTTTGAAGATCGACAAACCCAAGCCTAAATCCGCTTTCAGATGCTTGAGCGAACAAACTAAGTGCACAGAAAAGAATAGTAATTGAACGTTTCATATTTGCCTCACAGGTTGTTTTAAAAAGCGGGACCAATTGTAAAGATAAATTGAGGTGCCCCTCCATTTACAATAGGATGCCCAAACTCAAAACGCAAGGGACCAATCGGAGTAAACCAACGAATCCCATATCCATAATTAGCTAAAATTTTCGGCTCAGTGGCCTTCAGATCATTAAAAGAATTTCCCGCATCAAAAAAGATGACACCTCGAACTCGCGCTTCTTTTAAAATGGGAAATTCAATTTCCGCATTTAGAAAAGCTTGGTTTTTCCCACCAACGACAATCTGTTTCCCATTGAGTTTTTGATCTGCGGCCTCTTGAGAAAGCGGTGGAACCGTATCCGCGAGCGTTGCTTTCGGCCCCACACTCATTGGAGGATATCCTCTTAGAGAAAAAATCCCCCCTAAAATGTAGAGCTCATTCACGGGAACTGGGGCATCTGTGGTCTGAGAGATATTGGCCCCAGTCATATTTAAGCGGAAAATAAAATCCCAAATGATGGGATGATAAAATCTCATGGTCGTGGAGGTTCTTAAGAATTTTCTATCAAAACCCAAGCCTGCAAATTCGGTCGAAGCAGTCCAATACCATCCCCTTCTCGTATCAAAACGATCGTCTCTCTTATCGTAAACTACATTAGCCATCAGACTGCTCAAATTACCGTTTAGTTGGTCAGGCTTGAAGATGCTTGTATCAATAATGCTTGTCACATAAGAGTGCTCAAACCGATAGGTCAGATAAAGATTGGTGAATTCTCTTATGGGATGCCCCAATTTAATATCGGCTCCCGTTTTCATTTCTGAATATGAACGATTCCCAATGAGATAAATCACATCTCGGCGCAGTTGATAGAGCGATCCTCCCAAGCTCCAGAGCGAATGTCCGACATAAGGCTCCTGAAAACTCAAGTTGTATTCCGAACGACCGTTCCCCGTTTGTAACTGGGCCGATAGCGCAGCGACTTGTCCATTTCCCAAAAAGTTGTTCTGAGATAATTGCGCATTAAATAAAAAACCGGCGGGTCCAGTAGAGTACCCTGCTCCCACAACTAACTGTCCCGTGGATCTTTCCTTCACTCGAATTTCAATATCCACTACGTTAGGGGCAGTCTTTGAAGTCGATTGATGGAATTCGACGGAATCGAAAAATCCCAAACGAGTGACATTTTCTTTGCTTTCTCGTTTCTTTGTACCGTTAAAGAGTTCACCTTCATGAATTAACAGCTCCCGTCGAACGACTTTATCTTTGGTACGCGTATTTCCAGAAACAGTAATTTCTCCAATGTAAACTCGCTCACCGCGCTCCACTTCAAACGTAATATCTACTATTCGGGTATCATCATGAATAACAGGCTGCGGAACCACGTTTGCAAACGCATAACCCAGGTCCGAGTATTTCTCTGTGTATTTGAGCGTCTCTCTTCTCAATGCGTCCGTATCGAAGACTTCCCCTTCTCTTAAATCTAATTCTTCAGAAAGTTCCTCTCTTTTGTAGAGAAGATCGCCTTGGAAATCTACTTTCCCCACACGATACTGATTTCCCTCCTCAACAAAGAAAGTAATGTAGACCCATTTCTTATCCGGACTGACACTCACTTCAGGTTTTCCGAATCGTGCTCTTACGTAGCCTTTGGTGCCATAGTAAAAGCCCAGCATCGCTACATCTCTTTCAAAGACATTTTCCCGATAGGATCCAGAACCCGAAAGCCACGAAAAAGCCCCTCCTTCTTGAGTCTGCATGAGGCCCTTTAATTCGGAATCGGAGATAACGGAATTCCCAATGATGTTGATATTCTTGACCTGGATTTTGTCATTTTCTTGAATTTTGAAAATAACTGTGGCTTCATTTTTTTTGGGATCTTTCTCAATTTCGTAGCGGACATCCGCTAAATAAAACCCCTTTTCTTCGTATTTCTGAATCAACTTATCGATAGACTGATTTATCTTAGCGATATCTAAAACTTCAAATTCCTTGAAGACAACGAGCTCTTTGGTGTCTTCGAATTCCAGTGCCTCCAGTCCTTCAAAACTAATTTTGCCAACAATCGGCTTCTCTCGAACTTGAAAGATGAGCTTTACTCCAGTTCCACTGGAATCTTCGTCGACTTGAATCTCTTCAAAATATCCTAACTGAAAAATAGAGCGAATGTCTTGTCTCACCAACTCTTTATTCACCGATGAACCCACTTTCGAATGAATTCGACCGAGAATCGCGGCTTTCTCAATTTTTCGATTGCCTCGAATTTCAATACTCGAAATCGAAAGTGCCTTGGCCCCTTCAGCGCAAAGCGTGGCTGGAATAAAAAGTGAAAACACTCCTATTACGATTAGAGTGAGACAGCTCAGGTTGTTTCTCCAATGAAGCACTAAGTCCCTGTATTTATTAACTTTCAGTAGACGGCGATGATACCCCTAGGAGGAAGGAATTGTAAATGATTTTGGCCTCTTTTTACTTCTTCTGGGGACAAACGCTAACTTACTAGAATTTAAGATAAAAGTTTGCCCTGAACCAATCGGTAGCGGGTCGGATAGAGGCTCGCTAGATTTTCATCGTGGGTTACCGAGACGATCCCCATTTGATATTTTTGATGGAGTCGTCCAATCAGCTCCATCACTTGCTGGCCTGTTTCTGAATCCAAGTTTCCCGTCATTTCATCCGTTAATAACAAATCTGGGCGCATTAAGAGAGCTCTTGCAATGGCAACTCGTTGTTGTTCGCCGCCTGATAACTGGCCAGGTTTGTGATCCAAACGACTCTCCAAGCCTACTTCGGTTAATAGTTCTTCAGCTCGCGTTCGACTCTCTTTTTTTCCTAGGCCCCCTATCAGGCCAGGCATCATCACGTTTTCTAGTGCGGTGAAT
>JBJSXY010000248.1:0-5253 GCA_046086625.1 Pseudomonadota bacterium
ATTAAAAGGCCATGTATACCCCTGAAAAAATAAAGCTCATTGTAGAAGAAAAAATGCCTGGGAGCCGAGTTCAAGTGAAAGACTTAACTGGGACCCAAGACCACTACGAGCTCACCGTCGTTTCAAAAGATTTCCAAGGAAAAGGTTTAGTCGATAGACACCGCATGGTTTACTCTCTTTTTGGATCTGCCGTGGGAGCGGAAATTCATGCTCTATCCGTTAAAGCTTTTACTCCAGAAGAATATAAATAGAGGGAACAAACAATGTCACAAGCCATTCACGACCAAATTAAAAAAGACGTCTCTGAAAACAAAATCATGGTTTACATGAAGGGCACTCCTGAAATGCCTCAGTGCGGATTCTCCAAAGCGGTTGTAGACGTATTTGAAGTGTTGGGAGTTCCGTTTGGTTCAAAAGATGTTTTGGCAGATCCTGAGCTTCGAGATGGGATAAAAACTTTTACGCAGTGGCCCACTATTCCCCAGGTATTCATTGATGGAAAATTTGTCGGGGGTTGCGATATTATAAGGCAAATGTATTTCAATGGAGAACTCGAGCCGCTAGTAAAAGCCGCTCTTAAATAATCATGAAATTATTATTCCTCTTTTCGCTTGTTTTAGCGGCTCATGCAGAGACCGCTGTTCCAAATCCAAGTTATGTCACCATCGGAAAAGTTGAGACTGTCGTATTAAAACAGGGCCAAGCTGCCGATGCGATTATTCCAGCGGCTGTCTTGAAGGGGCACCACATTCAAGCTAATCCAGCGACTCTCCCTAATTTGATTGCGACCGAACTTTCTGTGGAGCCACTAGAGGGCTTGGCGATTGGAAAAACAGTTTATCCCAAAAGCAAGGCATGGAAATTAAAGACAGCTAGCAAAACCATTCAAACCTATGAAGGTGACTTGGTTCTTAAAATAAATTTAACCTCCACTACATTGAAATCTGGAAATTATGAAGTGAAGGGAAGTCTTCGCTATCAAGCCTGCGACGAGAAGAACTGTTTTTTCCCAACATCTACACCGGTTGTGATCCCTGTCACAGTTGTGAAGTGAGTTGTTGGTGTTAAGTAATTTCGATCATCTCTTACCAGAAGTAATTTTTGAATCCGTTGAAAAGCTGGGTGGGCATTGCACGGGGCGATTTCTTGCTTTGAACGCAATGGAAAATCGCGTCTATGACGTCGAAATGGAAGAGGGCCCGCATCTGGTTGTAAAGTTCTATCGCCCGGGTCGCTGGTCAAAGGCGACTATTCAAGCGGAGCATGATTTTTTAAAAAAAAATGAGCTTGCTGAAGTTCCTGTAGTTTGCCCACTCACTGATGCCAATGGCAGCACTCTTTTTGAGAGAGATGGAATCTTTTATGCTGTTTTTCCTAAAAGAGCTGGCCGATTAGAGCCAGAATTAAACAAGGAACAATTAACTCGTTTAGGACGATATCTTGCTCGCATTCATAATGTGGGGGATTCGATGCCAAATGCTCCTCGAGGAAAGTTGAACCCGCAAACTTATGGCACCGAGAGCCTTAAGATTCTTCAAGACCAGAATGTGCTAACTGGGAATTTAGGCAATATTTTTTCCCAATTGGTTCGAGAAATCGTGGATCGCTCCCTTCCTCTATTTGAAGGACAAGAGACCACTCTCGTTCATGGAGATTGCCACGCAGGCAATATTCTTTGGAAAGGCGATGAGCCCTATTTTATCGACTTTGATGACATGCTCTACGCCCCTCCAGTGCAGGACTTTTGGATGATGATTGGTGGAGATGACGAATATGCTATGAAAAATCGAGATATTCTCATTGATGCCTATTTGGAAATTCGTGATTTTGATGAGCGAACTTGGAAGTTAGTGGAGCCCTTACGTGCGCTCAGGATGGTTTATTTCAATGCCTGGATTGCAAACAGAAAAGAAGATGGCGCTTTCAAACTAGCTTTTCCTCATTTTGGGACCGAGCAATATTGGCAGCAACAAGTTGAAAATCTATCTATGCAATTAGAGCGAGTTAAAGCTCAAACCGAAAAATTAGCGTATTAGATTTTTAAAATCGAGTTCCACATGCACCGGGTAGTGATCTGACGGCTGACTCTTTTTAAGTTCGTCATACGACTGGGGAACTGGAATTTCGTTTCCATTTTCATCATGATAATGCGGAACTTTTGCATCATTAACAAACTTGGTTCCCGCTTGGTTAGCTAAAACAGCATCCAATTGCGCCCATTTGGGTCTGCCGTCTTTTGGAAAATAACTATGCGTGATACGTTCTTTTTCATTTAATGGAGGGCTTACTACATCAAAAGAGTCTGTGAGCGAAGCCACTCGGTTTAAAGAAACGAATTCTTTTTCGCGAGCAATTTCTCCGTTGAAGTCACCCGATAAAAAAAGCGGAACATTAGTTCCAAATTCTTTTTCGTAGGCTTTCACAATTTCGCTTGCTCGCTCTACTTGAGCTTGTCTTAAGATTCGGCTTTCGGGATCGTTGGGCCTATCTCGTTTTGATTTAAAGTGAGTGCCAAAGTAAATCATGGCCGGTTTTGAATTTTTTGAAGTTCTAAAGATTAAAGAAGGCAAATCTCGGGAGAATAATCGAACCTTTTTTCCATCGAGAGTAGGATCATTCCAAGTTTCTTCTCGATGACTGCGTTGTTCAACTTCCAAAGGAATAGAACTTCGGACTAAGAACCCAACATCAATTCCTCGGGGGTCGTTCCCTTCGATTAAATAACTGTCATATTCTCCATCGAGGAATTGTTCGCTGAAAGCGCTGAGGGCGATGAGGTTTTCTACTTCTACTACGGCCAAAACATCATATTGATTGTTGATAATGACTTTCGCTTGAGCCTTGAGATTCTCAAGGGACTTCAAAGCTTCTTCCATGGGCCTGCGGCCTTCAGGAAAAATGGTGAAAAGCTCCTTGGGGCCCGCACCATGAATTTTCCCTTTTTTCTCGAACAAATTTAGCAGGTTGTAAGTTCCAACTCGAAGACTTCCAATGCTCTCTAAGGGTTTCTTGGGATGACTGTGTTTTAAAAAATTTTCTTCGGCCCAGACCAACTGACTTAAGCAAACAACGGCGAGGAGAAGGTTTAACATTCTTACCCTACGTTGGAGAGAGTTCATTGGGCCCCCTTGAGAGTGTTAGATTTGGTTCTAACCCAGAGAAAGAGGGTTGTAACCCCCCTAAACCAGGAAAACTTCTTTATCCCCAATCCGAAAAATCCAAGTACTTGAAACTAAAAAAGAACCCAAAAGAGTCCTAACAGAACTTTAATATTCCTTTTTACGAAAAGTCGGTGCATCATCCGGAAATGTCGAATCGTCCCCTTAAAGGTGCTGTGATTGGTTATGGCTTTATTTCATCTAAGGGGCATATCCCCGCCTATTTAGAGCGTGCAAAACAAAAGCAAGATGTTGAAATTGTAGCAGTAGCCGATATTTGCGAAGAAAGAAGGCATTTAGCGAGTGAGTTTTTGCCAGAAGCTCGGATTTATACGGATTATCAAATTTTACTGGAGCAAGAAGAGGCACTCGATTTCATCGATATTTCAACACCGCCTGTTTATCACGCCGAAATTGCTCTTGCTGCCATGAAAAAAGGGATTCACGTTTTGTGTGAAAAGCCGCTCACAACCACTTTGGAAGAAGCCAAGCAATTGTTAGAAGCTGCGCAAAAATACGAGCGAGTCCTGTATCCGTGCCATAACTACAAACATGCACCTGTAGTAAAAGCGATTCGAGAAGTAATTGAGAGTGGAAAAATAGGAAAAGTTCGCTCAGTTACTTTGAATACCTTTAGAAATACTCACGCAAAAGGGGTCAATGAGTGGCATACGCACTGGCGCCGCGAAAGAAAATATAGTGGCGGTGGGATTGCGATGGATCATGGAAGCCATACTTTTTATCTCACGTTTGATTGGCTGAAGAGCTACCCTACAGCTGTAACAGCGAAAATGACCATTCTTGAACCTGATAAATACGATACCGAAGATAATTTTTCTGCCACATTAACGTTTCCCGAAGGAATTGCTCACGTGCATCTCAGTTGGACTGCGGGAGTCCGCAAAGTAATTTATACCGTTCAAGGAGAAAAAGGCGCAATCACAGTAGATGACGATGAGATGCAGATTGCTCTCATGCAAAAAACTTCTGGCCCGGATGTCGCCCAAGGCGCAGTCACTTGGAATGTAGAGCGAAAAAAAATTCAATCAGATTGGATGGATGCAAGCCACGTTCACTGGTTCAATTCAATGTTTGATGGATTTAAAAAAGCAATTGCTGAAAATGATTATGTGGGTAAAGAAGCCAAAGAAGCATACTTGTGCATTCAATTGATCACTCAAGCTTATCGATCGGCTCGAGAAAAGTCGGTTGAACTTCCGCTTTAAATTACGCATCTTGCCATAACCCGTCTGCTCGGCTAGCCTAAGCCCCTTTGAGAGTGAAACGATGCTCGCTTACGATGTTGTAAATACGGTAGTCCTGGTGGGAATTTTAGGCCTGATTCTAGTGGCTTATACGTTTCGGCTAGCCCTAAAAGGACGTGCTCAGTTTGATAGAGTGGACAAGCAAGGGAGCAGTGTTCTTTTGGGTAAGGGTCTGATGGAAATGGCCTATTGGGCCCTCCAACCCGTCGCTCGATTTCTTGTTTTCTTAAAAGTAACTCCCAATCAACTTTCTTGGGCTTCTTTGGTTTTAGGTGGGATGGCGGGAACTGCTTTAGCTTATGGCTATTTTGGATTCGGGGCTCTTTTTGCGACGTATTCAGCTTTTTTAGACACCCTAGACGGCATGGTAGCTCGAGTGACGGGCGTTGCTTCAGATGCCGGAGAAGTTTTGGATGCAGCCGTCGATCGCTACGTAGAGTTTTTCTTCTTAATGGGACTCATTCTTTACTACAGCGAAAAACCAGCCTTTCAAGTGATTGCCCTTTTTGCTCTTTGTGGTTCTTTCATGATCAGTTATTCAACTGCAAAAGCAGAAGCATTACACGTTCCTCCTCCGCCAGGAATTATGAGACGGCCTGAGCGGGCGTTTTATTTAACTGTGGGAGCAGCTCTTTCTCCCATTCCCATGCCGTGGCTAGATGCTTTCTTTTCGGTGCCGATGGCAAATCCAGGTTATCCCATGATCGCCGCTTGCTTTTTAGTAGCAGTGCTTTCCAATATTTCGGCCATTGAAAGATTATGGACCATCGGGCGAATCATGCGTGAAAGAGAGCATGCAGCTGAGGAAAACTTATCAGCGGAAGAATCAG
>JBJSXY010000249.1:0-2090 GCA_046086625.1 Pseudomonadota bacterium
GAGCCATTTTGCGTCAGGATCCCGATGTGATCATGGTGGGAGAGATCCGAGACAAAGAGACCGCTGAAATAGCAATTCAGGCCTCCCTAACGGGTCACTTAGTTTTTGCTACTATTCACACAAACGATGCTCCAGGCGCAGTCACTCGTTTAGTCGACATGGGAGTAGAGCCCTTTTTAGTATCCTCTTCTCTTTTAGCAGTTCTCGCCCAACGACTCATGCGGAAAGCTTGTACGAAATGTGCTGAGCTCTATACGCCAACACCTATCGAACTTGATAATCTGGGACTCGACAAAGATGTGTTTGGCGGAAAACAGATTGTCCAGACCAAAGGCTGCAACGAATGTGGAGGAACGGGTTACAAAGGGCGAATGGTAGTGCACGAGCTTATGGTTTTAGATGACGAACTGAAATCTCTTATCATGCAGAGGACTGACTCAGCTGTTCTAAAAAAAGCAGCGCAAGCAAAAGGCATGATTACATTAAGACAAACTGGGATAGAAAAAGTGCTCGCAGGAATTACAACGGCAGTTGAACTTGTAGCAGTAACCCAAGAGTAACACCATATGGCCATTTTTGAATACAAGGGAGTAGCTGCTGACGGACGCTCAACCAAGGGCACCGTCGATGCTGATTCCTCCAAGACAGCTAGACAGAAGCTCAAGCAGCGCGGAATATTTATTTCTGAAATTAAGGAACGAACTGGTGAAAAAAAGGGACAATCAAAGTCAGCAATCTCCTTTGGCGGCTCGGTAAAATCTAAAAATCTCACACTCATGATTCGGCAATTAGCCACAATGGTGAAGGCTAGAATTCCGCTCGACGAAGCGTTAGAGGCAGTAGTGGAGCAAACGGATGATCCCAATTTAAAATCCGTGATGTCTCAGGTGAAGGCCTCGGTAAACGAAGGAAAATCGCTCGCTGATAGCTGCAAAATGTTCCCAAAAGTTTTCACTGCGATATTCGTTGCTATGATTCAGGTAGGGGAAGCAAGCGGTAACTTAGACTTGGTATTGGTCAGACTCGCCAACTTTGCCGAGGCTAACCAAGCCATGCGACAAAAAATTATTGGGGCCATGACCTATCCAATCTTTATGATGATAGCTGGAACGGCTATTACCATTTTTCTTTTTGCATTTGCCGTTCCCAAAATTACAGAAGTGTTTGCTGGTTCAAATATGGCTTTGCCCCAATTAACACAGATCATGCTTTCCATCAGCAATGTGATTTCTACTTATTGGTTCTTTATTATTGTATTCATCGTTTGTAGTTTTTTTCTTTTTAAGGCTTGGATTAGTACCGAAGCTGGTCGAGCCAAATGGGATGCTATTGCACTTAAAACTCCCGGCGTTGGAAAGCTTGTCCGAATGATTGCTGTGTCACGGTTCGCAAGAACGCTGAGCACCATGTTGGGTAGTGGAGTTCAGCTCTTAGATGCTATTGATGTAGTTAAAGAAGTGGTTGATAATGCTGTGATCAAAAAAGCTCTTATTCAATCTAGAGATAGCATTAGCGAAGGGCACTCCATTGCGGGACCTCTCAAAGCCAGTGGTGAGTTTCCCCCGATTCTTACCCACATGATTGCCGTCGGAGAAAGAACCGGAGAACTGGAGGAGATGTTGAATGTCGTCTCCGATGCCTATGACTCTCAAGTAGATGCTGCAATACAATCAATGACAAGGTTACTTGAGCCACTTATGATTGCAGTGATGGGTGGAGTCATCGCATTGGTGGCATTATCTATTTTTATGCCGTTACTTGAATTAAACAACTTAGCAGCTTCACCCGGCTAAGACATCGAAGAAGGAGCCCAAAGAAATGAAACAAAAAAAACAACACAAAAAAAGAAACAATAAAGGTTTCACGCTTGTTGAGATCATGATTGTACTAGCTCTCGTTGTGATGCTAGGCAGTTTTGCCGGTGTAAAGCTTATCGATCAATTTAAAAGAGCAAAAGTAGATGCAACAAAAGTACAGATTGCAAGCTTCAAACAAGTTCTAGACGCTTACTTTCTAGCTCACAATACATATCCAGAAACTAATCAAGGTCTCGAGGCATTAATTAGTAAGCCTACCTCAGGAAAAGTTCC
>JBJSXY010000250.1:0-5331 GCA_046086625.1 Pseudomonadota bacterium
AGATCTCAAGTTGGGTCCAATAACTTTCTCCAGAAAATCGTTCAGACAGAAAGCGATCTCTGAGTTTTTCTAAAAGACTCCAGTTTGGAATGAAGGGAAGCATTAACGAATACTAGCTTTTAGGGGGCCTTTGAATTTCCAGTTTTTTGGATCTCGGCATTCGTAGGAATTGAAGTCGAAAAACCCTTTTGCAGACCGAACTTTTACGCACGCAAGGCCTGTGTCACAGGGGTATTCAAATAAGCCCCGAGAACCTTTTCCAGAGCAAGCGCCGCCCACTTTCGAACGAGCTCGACACTCGGAAAGGTAGCTACCATTTTTATCTTTGATGAGAATGCAGCGTCCTTTTAGCCAATCTGAGTCCTCGTTATAGCAATCCGAGTCCAGAGTACAAACAGGAGTGTCGATTCGATAACTGAGTGTGGAGAGCCGAGCATTCACATCTTCTTTTATTGTCTTTAAGACTCGCCCCAAACATTGTTTGCATTTTCTTTCTATATCTTTTTGAGTGGTGAAAGCAGGCACTTCTCCAATGGGGCAAATATCTTCGTCTTCAAAGAAATCAGACCTCAATTGTTCAGTGTTGGCCCCACTGGAAAAACTAAAAATGGGTGAGTCGGCTGAGAGAGTTAAACCTGCTTGTTTATAATCGTTTAAACTAGCTCGGTGAAGAATCTGACAACTTACTTTTCCAGGAACAAGGACCGCACGTCCTCTCGAATCCCAAATATTCGTTTCAGGTCCGATATTTTCAGCTCTAAAAAACCAACGTGAATTTGTTTCGTTTCGAACTGTTAATTCCACACTGCCCACAACTGCTACTGGCCCTGCTTTAACGGCTATACGAACGGGAGTAATCGTAGTTCCCGAAATTTCAAGAATTCCTTCTTGATGGCTTCTCACTCTTGGATCTGAATTTTTTTGTTCTTTCTGCGATTTTTCGGAATCCTCGTCAGCAATCGGACGTGGGGAGAAAAGCTGATAAAAGTGATTCAAATGACTGTTATTTATAAAATCAGTGCTCTGTTCTGCGAACAAGGGAAGTCCGTAAAGCAGCGTTAAAAGAGCTGGCCATAATGTAAAAATCGTCTTCATCACACGTTCCACTGTGTGCTCCCATGGCGGGGAGCAGACTTGCTCTCATAGTGCAAAACTGAACACGTCCTGAATTCTGACGACAAAACCAATAAAAACAAAATGTTACACGATTCCAGATGAGGTTGAAGAGTGCAGTATTGTTATTCAACTGTAAATCAGGTAAACACGGCGCATCATTTCTTGGTGAAAGGGTAAATATGGCGTTAGCGCGACTCGTTGTTTTGTTTGTTTGGCTGTCCCCCCTTGTTTCTGTGGCTTGTACTTCTTTTTATTGGAAAAGTGCTGAGGGAAGTTTCTTGGGAAAAAGTTATGATTGGCATCACGAGAATGCGCTTCTTATTACTAATAAACGCCATGTAAAAAAAACTGGATTCACAATGAGTCCTTGGGAAGCTGGGCCTCAATGGGTTTCAAAATACGGAAGTCTTACTTTCAATCAATACGGAAGAGAATTTCCCAATGGGGGAATGAATGAAGAGGGGCTAGTCGTCGAAGTGTTATGGCTAAGCTCTAGCGAATATGAAGGTTTTGATTTTCGACCTGTCTTAAATCAGCTCACGTGGGTTCAGTATCAGTTGGACAATTTCGCGCTCGTGTCCGAAGTCATTGAGGCACTTCCAAAATATCGAATGTCGCCCATCCAAGGTAAAATTCATTACTTTCTTTGCGATAAAACTTCAAACTGTGCAGTCGTTGAATGGCTTCATGGAAAGCCAGTTGTTCACTCAGGTCTTGATATGGAGCCCAAAGCAATTACCAACTCGAGTTACCAAGAATCTCAATCGGAGCTTCAAAGAATCAACCATCCCCACGATGAGAGCTCTCTCTCTAGATTTGTGAGGGTGGCCTCTTTGCTCAAAATGGAAACTCCATCGCTCGAGCATAGTTTCAATTTACTTGAATCGGTTGCGATGACCAATTTGACTACTTGGAACATCGTCTACAATCTTGATTCGAAAGAAATCTTTTACCGAACCAAATCCAATCCAAATTTGAGATCTGTAAAAATGAGTTCATTTAATTATGATTGTGGGACTTCTCCATTGATGTTGAATATCAATGAAGGAAAGGACTCAGTCGATGATCGCTTTTCTCCATTTGATTATCAGCACAATTACGATTTGGTGACGGACGGTCTCAATGATGTCAATTTTGCTTGGGTCTTGGCTCCGCTATTAAATCGGTATCCTAAAACTACTTATTGCATAAACCCTTAAATTTCAGTGGCTGGCATTCCAATCTAAATCGAAGATTGATTGGTAATGTTCGTTGATGGTTCGGCTATCTACGGATATGGCAGTCTCTCGATTGTTTTCTACAGAATTTTGGTTCCAGTTGATCGAACTAATCAAAGTCTTATATCCATCAGCTAAGGCCCCTTTATTGTGAATATACTTCACTCTCATTTTAGGTAAATCGGCAATGGCTGCCGTGATAGGAAGTTTCTGTTCCTTGGCAACCGCTTCAATCATCGATAAAAGTTTCATCTCAGGATCGTTGTCTCCGCCAAAAACGGTGGAATCATTCACGAGCACTCGAATTTTAACACCTCTTTTTGCAGCTGCGACTAGTGCTGTGAAAAGCGGAGATGTTTCCCCAGTTTTTCCCCACATCGGATTAAAACTCATTAATTCCAAATCCAAGGTTTCTTGAGCCGATTCAATAAAAGCCATGAGTCCAACCATACTGGATTCTGGAGAAGTTAAAAACTCAACATGATCTGCTTCAAGAGTTTTTGGCTCGTCGGAGAGCATCCAACTGAAACGATTTTCCAATCGACTCGCAACATTTTGCATACTGTCCATCCAATCAGCGACTTTTCCTAAAATTTTAGGGAGTGGGATTTTCGGACTGTAAAGAGTAACTAAATCTCCGGGGACAGTATTAATATCTTTTTTGAAAACTTTTAAAAAGTTTCGCGCCATTTGCTCATCATAGATGAATGTTTGCCAACCTCGCGTTCCTGAAATGGAACCTGGTTCGGGCTGTCCAGAGGGAGAATAATTCTCTGAGCCCACCATGACTCCTTTTTCATCGATGATGATGTATTTAGCGTGATTATAACGAAATCGTCGTTTTCCTTTGGGGGTTTCCGAGGTCATGACCCAGTAGCCATGAATTTGAGAGCCTGAATTAGCTTCCATGGCCTTAACAATTTTTTTCTGAATGTCCTTTGCTTCGGGGGTCAAACCGCCCACAGGTTGTCCTTCTTGAAGTAGCTCAACTCTAACTCCCTCGTTGAGTTTTTGAATCAGGGCCTCTGCAACGTCGTAGGACGTTAATTCATAAGCATTCATGACGATGCTTTTCTTGGCGCTTAAAATCGCTCTAAGAGACAAAACCAAATTGCTTCTGGGGGATTCAGAAACATCCAAAGTGACTGCGAGCAACGGAATAGAAAAACAAGTTAGAACGGAAACTAATAATCGTCGGGACAGACTGCCAGCATGGGCGTCGAGATGATCCATCGAGTTGATTCCCCCGTCAGTTATTTAACCAAAGTGAAACATACGGAGGATGATTCGGCAACGCACAGGGTGCTAATAATTCGTTAGGATTTGGTTAGCAAAAATGGCTCATCAACGCCTCGAGTTAAGTGTCCGAAATGGTGAAATTTACTCAGTGCCGATTAAACTTGAGCTGTGGTATGTCATTGAGAATGAAAGCTTTAGTTACGGGAGGAGCTGGCTTTATTGGATCTCAGCTGGCACTCCACTTAGAAAATGAAGGCCATGAAGTCACTGTGATGGACGACTTCTTCTCGTCTGACGCCAGCAACTTAAAAGGCTTTAGAGGAAAAATTCTTAGACAGGACGTCTCTCAGACACTCGATTCTTGCGAAAACTATACGGCTGTTTTTCATCAAGCGGCCATCACTGATCCTCGTCATCCTGATGATACAGAAGTTTTTGAAAAGAATGTGAATGGGTTTCGCAATATCTTGAATTTAGCCAAGACCCATAATGCAAAAGTCATTTACGCATCGACGGCTGGTCTTTATGGCAACGGACCCATTCCGATGAAAGAGGATCAACCCAAGGAATGCGTTACTGCTTACGGAAGATCCAAACTAGAAATGGAAAAGATGGCAGACGAAAACGGGAAGGGGCTTCACTTAGTGGGACTTCGCTATTTTAATGTGTTTGGTCCGCATGAAGCCCATAAAGGGCGCCCCGCCTCCATGATCTACCACTTGTGGAATCAAATGCGAGTTGGAAAACGTCCACGCTTATTTAAGCACGGTGAGCAAATTAGAGACTTTATCTACGTAAAAGATGTAGTGAAAGCTAATCTCTGTGCTCTGACTGGAAATCCTGGTGTTTACAATGTTGGTACTGGAGTCGGTACTTCTTTTAATCAACTGGTGAATTATTTAAATGAGGTTCTGGGAACTCAATTGGAGCCAGAATATTTTGACATGCCTTTTGATGCGAGTACGTATCAACATCACACTTTGGCAGATATGGAAAAAACCAAAAAAGGTTTGGGTTTTGAAGCCAATTGGAAAATGCCCGAAGCGCTCAAAGATTACATTCACTTCTTAAACGCCGATGTCTTCATTCCATAGCTGAGGATTTTGCCGAATAAAATCTTCCATCAATTGGATACATTCCGAATTTTGAAGGATAGTCAGAGAAACTCCTCGCGAACGAAGATAAGCTTCTGGACCTTGAAAAGTTTTATTTTCCCCCACCACGATTTTTGGAATTTTATAAAGTAGGGAGGTTCCACTGCACATGTCACAGGGCGAGAGTGTTGAGTAGAGAGTTGCTCTTTCGTAATCCCGTGCTTTTAAACGGCCAGCCTTCTCGAAGCAGTCCATCTCTGCGTGAAGAATGGCGCTCCCTCTTTGAACTCTTCGATTATGGCCTCTTCCAACAATTTTTCCATTAATAACCAATACTGAGCCAATGGGAATTCCGCCCTCTTTGAGCCCTTGTTTAGCCTCTTCAATAGCAGCTTGTAGAAACGGATCCATTAATATTTAGAGATGGTATCAGTCGCTTTAAAGACGTTAAGACGTCCTTCAGTGGCAGTAATTCCTTTTAAACCCGAAACTCGATCAACCGATTTTAAGAGAATATCTTTTAAAATTTTTGCACCTTCTTCAGGTTGAGATTTGTAAAGCTGAACAAAGTTCTTGCTGGCCACGCTGTGAAGCAAAGCCACAGCTCCTGTTACGTGAGGAGTGGCCATTGAAGTGCCGGTTAATTTTTTAGTTTTGTTACCCGG
>JBJSXY010000251.1:0-3416 GCA_046086625.1 Pseudomonadota bacterium
AAAAAAACCAACCAAAAACCAACAACCTGTTTTGTCTATTAGAAAGCCGAAACTAGTTACTTTGGTGCCATTTTGAAACCTCTAAAAATCGAAAAGGTTTATTAGTGTTAGCGGATGTTTCTGCGTTTTCGACGCGACAAGTCTTAAATGGGAATTCCTAATTCATGTAATTTTCTGTAGAAAGTGGCGCGGGAAAGTCCAAGCTCTTTCATAGCGAGAGCTCTCTTTCCACGGTTTTTCTCAAGAATTTTTTCTATTGTTTTACGTTCAAAGTCTTTTACTTGGCTAACCAAGTCTTCCGCACATAAGGGGGGAGAGCCTGAAAACAGGTTTTTGCCCGGATTAAATTTTTTCAGATCGTAAATTTCAACTGAATTAATTTGCCCTTCTTTTGAAAAAGCCAAAGCTCTTTTAACAGTAGATTCCAGTTGTCTCACATTTCCTGGCCAATCGAAGTTGATCAATTGATCCATTACGTCAGAAGAGAAAGTGGGAATCGACTTTTCAAAGGAGTGCTTTTTAAGAAAGTGATTAACTAACAAAGGAATATCACTTTTTCGCTCTCGCAGGGGGGGGAGAAAAAGAACAATATCACTGAGTCGGTATAAAAGATCTTCACGAAATTTTCCCTTTTCAATCATTTCAGAGATTGGCTGATTGGTAGCTGAAATGGTTCGAAACGTTAAATTTCTGGTTTTATTGGAACCTAAACGCTGCACTTGTTTCTCTTGAAGAACTCGCAGTAGCTTGCTCTGAAGTTCCAGAGGTAAATCTCCAATCTCATCTAAGAAGATATCTCCTGAGTCTGCCAACTCAAATTTCCCAGGGCGATTGAATTTGGCATCTGTAAAAGCTCCTTTTTCTACTCCAAAAAGTTCTGCCTCTAAAAGATTTACGGGAATTGCGGGCATATTGGCAATGACGAAAGGCCGTTGATCGTTATCTTCTTGTTCGTAGAGATGTCGTGCTAAAACTTCCTTTCCCGTTCCGCTTTCTCCCAAAATGAGAATATTCAAGTGTGTTTTATGTTTAAGTCTCTCAGCTTTGTCTAGAACGTCTGCCATGGCAGGAGAGCCACCAACAAAAGGAACGGGGTGGGGGCGAACCAACGGCTCAAGTTTTTCTAAATTGCTTTTTAACTTGTTACGATCAAGAGCTCGTTCGATTGCCATAACCAGTTCTTCAGGGTCCATCGGCTTAACTAAATAATCCAAAGCCCCAGACCGAATGCAATCGATTGCAACGGGAATTTCCTTTTGTCCACTGAGAACGAGGATTTCTAAAAGAGGATAGCTTTCTTTCCAATGCCGAATGAGTTCTTGGCCTTTTTCCCGGCCCAAATTTAAATCCAGAACAACACAATCGATTGGGGACGATTTTAGTATTTGTTCAGCAGGCAAAGCAGAAGTAGCAAGGAACACAGAAAAATGTGCCTTGAGGCAATGCTCCAATGAACTTAGAAGTAGTTCATCGTCATCAACTAAAAGAATCGTGCCTTTGCGGGCCATGAACTCCCCCAAGAAATTTTCTTAACCCAAATACTGCCCCGCGGCAATAATGAAGCCTAGCTTGGGAGATAAAAAGCACCAAAAACCCAATCTTATCAATTTTTTATGGTGGTCTGGCTCTCCCCTCAAGTTTCTTGTTGAAATAGGCGATGGGAGAGGGAAGGGACCTAAAGGGCAATGAATCGATATTCTTTAATAATTTTAATTTTCGCAATCACCGCAGACTGGGTTTTTGGTTCGGCAAGTCTACTAAAACAACTCCTTCAGGAAAATCGTGCTGAGGAAGCGGTTCCCATTTGTCGCCAGTACGAGGTTTTACCGAGTCGAGATGAAGCCGTAAATTTTGCCTGTGCCTGGGTCTATTATCGAACCTATCGTGCCGATGCCGCCGAGCTTTTGATGCAAAAGCTTAAAAACTCGAGTTCGCTCCCTGAATACCAACTTTTAAAAATTTATGGGAATTTAGCCATTCAACTTTTGCCTTCCGATTCTATTAAAAAGTTAGAGCCGGCTGCTCGTCAGGAGTATGAGGAAAAAATTAAATTAAAACTTTCCGATGCGCAGAGAGAGATTCAGCGATTTTTAGATCAGTACAAAACAACACCCGTGGGAAAAATGGCTCAGGAGCTCAGTGCTGAATTTTATGAACTGAAGGGCCAATTAGAACCGGCGGCCTTTCTTTACCGAGGCTTCTTAGCCGAGAATCCCAAAAGCGGAAGAGCCCATTGGGGATTGGGGAGATACTATCTTGCTCAGGGAGATCTCCGACGGGCAAAGACGTCGTTGGAAAAAACGGCCGAATTATGGCCCAAACATATTGGCTCTAGATACAATCTAGCCCTGATTGCCATTGCAGAAGGTTCTCAAGGCTACCGAGAAGCGGCTCGTTGGTTGGCTGAGGCGTTCAAATTAGACAATGCGGATGTAGGGGTTCTTGAACAAATCGGAGTTCTTTTGGAAGCGGGCGGAAAACCTTTCGCGGCAATTAAGTATTGGCAAAGAGCTTTGCAGTTGAATCCTCAGGCGGCGCTTGCTTCGAAGAAATTACAGCAAAACTTTAGTTTGGTGGTTCAAGATTTAGTGAACAAAAAGAAATGGAACGAAGCTTTGGTGAAAATTGACCAGTTTAGTCCACTTAAGGAAGAGGGCGATGAATTTAGCTTGCAACGAGGTATTTGTTATCGACATTTAGGAGAATTTCAGAAGGCATCTGAGCAATTATCGTTTGTGGTTCAGATTGCCCCCGAGAATCCCCTGGCACTTCGTGAATTGGGCATTGCTAAATTGAATCTAAAACGTACCGATGAAGCTCTTCAGCTTTTTGAAAAATCCAGTCGAATTGAAAAAAATGAGGGTTGGAACTTTGCTTGGTTGGGGTTTGCTTTAGAAGCCAAGAAAGATTATCTGCGAGCGGCTCAGGCCTGGAATCAAGCGGCTTCACTTCTGAAGGACCCCAGTGAAATCAAGCAGGCACTAGAAAAGTTAGTTAGGCTGGAACAAAAAACAGGAACCCGAGCAGTGGCTGGGGAGTCAGAGAAAAAAACTGCTATTGAACCGAAACCCGCAAATGAGTAATAGGTATGTTTCGATGCAATGGTTTGAAATCAAAGTTTTTGTTGTTGATGAAGCCCTCAAAGAGGCTCTTTCAAGTTTCTTTTTCGATTTGGGAGCTGGGGGGATAAGTGAGACCATCGATAAGGGTGTTTCTCAGGGGATCTGCGCTTGTTTTCCCAAGGATGAGGAAGCCAAGATTCAAAAACAAATTAGCGAATACTTTCTATCGCTCAAAGAGCTCTATCCCCAAGCAAATGAGTTAACTTGGAGTTTTCAAACTGTTCCTCAAGATAACTGGTCCGAGAAATATAAAGAGTTTTACCAGGCCCAGAAACTAACAGAACGATTCTTTTT
>JBJSXY010000252.1:0-2954 GCA_046086625.1 Pseudomonadota bacterium
CAAAATGCAAGCTCAAAGCCTTTTAAATTCAGTGGGTTGTCGGGGGGCAGGGAGATTACCGAATACGAGGTTTGACTTAAATTTTTCTGGTGCTCTGCCAGACTAAAGGCGGGAAAAAAGCTCGTTCGAATTATTTTTCCTCGAACCGAGTGGAATAAAAATGCCGAGGGAGGATCCTGTTTGGGTATTTGAAGACAGGCAATTTCGTTTTGAGTTAGCGCTGATTCGAGTTGCTCAAATAAACCCCGAAGTTTTTCACACCGCTCCCTAAAACTTCCCTCCGAAAAACTAAGCTTTACATCTGACTCCAAGACTTTAGATAGAATCGTGTACAACGGAAATGGCAGCAACCATTTGGTCAGAGACTTTTCTGATTTGGGATCGCATTCTGGAAATAAAACAGCATGATGTAGCTCCACTTTAGGGCAATCAGTAATAACGTTAGAGTCGAGTACCGCATTCACTCTCTTGTTTTGAAATCTCAGAACTCGCAAAGTAGTTTCTGGCAAGTGCTCGGAGAACACAAATGTTTCCTCGCTTAACCCTAATTCATGAGCAAAATTCCACTGGTTAGCGGATTTAACTTCATTGGAGAAAATTTGATGAAAAAGCATCATGCGAAATACTCCTTCAACTTATCGTATAGCTTTTCAGTTGAGTCCAAGCACCGCGGTCCCAGACCTGTCTGTTTCCATTGCAGGCTGTCCATGTTTTCGTCCCATATTGGCAAGCCAAAAGGAAAGAATACTTTTCCTCCTGATGCCATAAAAGCACTCAACGTCGAATGAGCCGTGCGAGGAATAAACTTAGAACAAACGACTACGCATGCTTTGCTTTTCTCAGATGGCTTCCAAGAACTCAGCCACGAAAGATATTCTCCGCAAGCAGCGGCTTCAATTTGAAGCATTTCAGCTAGCCGATAAGCTCTCAAGGCGTTTGCATCGATTTGAGTCTGAATGATCAAAGGATTAAATCCATGATGATTTCCATGTAGATTTAAAAAGGTGTCATCAACGACAATGCTATTCGTCTCGGTTAAAGAACAGTCATGTTTTGAGGCGGAACTCCAAGAAAACTTAGCCCCTTCAAAAACCGCTTTGATTTCACTTTCCCAAATCTTGAGTGATTTATTTTTTAAGGATTTGTATTGCCAACATGCAATCCAGGGCCGTTTATTTAAAAGCGTTTTGAACCCCGCTGCTTTTGAGACCGACTGAAAGTTGTTAAAGCTAGTTTGAAACAAGGAATTCAAATGACCAATTGAACCATAGCGATGCGCAAACTCAGACTCAACAAATTCAGCGTCCATCGGGCTAGAGTCAGAACTCATGACTCCCCAATCAAAAGAAACGCTTTTAAGACTCCCTTCAGGTTCGCAGTGAAGACTAAGCAACATCAGAGCTTCTGTTAGAAAGCCGACAAATCCTTGTCGGACTTCGTCATTTCGAAAAGTTGGGATTCGAATAAAATTCCATTCGTTTACCAAATCGTCTTCTTGGTTTTTGGGTACGAGGGCTTGGGGCAGTAGTTGCTGAGTCCAAGAAGGAAACGAACGAATTTCATCAAAAAATCCAAACTGAATGCGAAGGGGGATTTGAAGAGAATGAGCTAATGAACAAACTCGTTCTAGTTTTAACCTGGTTTTTGAGTGAAAGTCTCGAACTCCTTGTAGAGTTTCATGATCTCCCCAAAAAACCCGAACAACCACCCCGGAGGAAGAGCTCCGGTTGAGGCTTTGTAACTGGGCAGCCCAGTCCCCCACAGGTAAATGAACATAATCAAAAAAAGCCAAGTTGAGGTCTCCGTCACAAATCCGTCATCGGATGTGATTTAGTATAGAAGTCGGAGCCATCAAACTCAAGATAGGTGAAGTTTTGAACCCAATCCCCTGTATTGATGTAGCGACATTTGCGACCATTGATAAGAGTGGTTACATCATCGGGTAAGTGAGTGTGCCCCATCACAACAACATCGTAGCCCTGATAAAATATTTTTTCAGCGGTAGCGCGATAAATCTGCCGAATTCGTGTTGCGCCTTGTGGGTTTTCTTTAGAGTCTTGATAGCGCCGACTAGCACCGGAAGTTTTGACCCCTAAATCAAAAATCCATTTAGGTGGAATGGGCCTCAAAGCCAGGTGGAGAAGATCTTGTCTTAGAAAACTTCGCAAGATTCGATACCCTCGCTCGGCTGGGTTTCCCAGATCTCCATGGGCCAAATAAACTTTTTTGTCTCCCAAAGAAATCGATAACTCATTTGTGTGAACGTTGATTCCCAAATCATCGGAGAAATAGGGCCCCAGTTTAAAATCGTGATTGCCTTCAATATAATGCATTTCATGACCCTGGAGAGCGAGGTTCTTAAGAACATCGGTCACTGGTTTAAAGCGTTCGATAAGATAAGAAGTCGTGCCGGGCCAGACATCAAAGAGATCGCCTAAAATATAAATGGTTTTAAATTGAGAAGCTACTTCTTGAAAAAAACGCATCACCAGACGAGTTTTAACACTCGTCGCATCTTGCAAGTGAACGTCAGATAAAAATATAGCAGTCATTACGGAAGTTCTAGCAAGTTAACTTGGAATGGCAAGCAATGGCTTCAATCGCTTGGAAAGGTCTGGATCTTGTTAAGTTTTTTTCTCTGAGACTCGGTTAGTTGACGAATCTGACTTGATTGAGATTTCTCTTCAATCACCTTAAATTGCGATTCAAATTGAAGAAGTTGGTCTAAGGCTTGTGGAGCTAAGGTTGCTTCGGCTCGATAACTAATCCCCTGGGAAGGGCGCACGGAGGAAAGTCTTCCGGGCTTTTGATCCACCATAAAATAAGAAGTGGCCAATACTCCCATCAATACCGAAATGCTATAGAGGTATTGGAGCTTATTCCTCATTTTGTGATTCGTCCCCTCTCGCCGGTAACACTGAGACCCCGGCCTACCTCTTAAATACAAAGCCCGT
>JBJSXY010000253.1:0-6091 GCA_046086625.1 Pseudomonadota bacterium
GTATCGGGGGTTCGAATCCCCCCCTCTCCGCCATTTACCGGTAAAAGTACTACTGGTAGTATAAGTAGTATGAAATTGAGTATTTCTCTTCCTGAACAAATGGCCAAAGAAATTAAGAAATTGGCAAAATCCAGTGAAAGAAGCGCTTCTTGGTGGATTCAAAGGGCTTGGGTTTTAGCCAAACCCCAGTTACAAAATCCAGAGGAGTCATTGAAAGCCAAAAAAGCCGCCATGGCCAAGATTGATTCTTTAGAGGGTGCCTTAAAAAGAGATTTTCCCTCAGTGACATCAGTTGAGCTTTCCAAAAAGGCTTTTTCCAGGAACGAGTAAATTTGTATCTCTTCGATTCCAATATTTTTTTGGAGATTTTACTGGGACAATCTTCAGCTCATCAAGCAAGAGATGTACTGGAAAAAATGACCGAGAAGCAGAGAGGCTGCGTCACTTCTTTCTCGTTACATGCCATTGAGGCCATTATTGGGGCTAAACAAAGTCGATTGGGAATATTGGCTGATTTTTTATCTTTTGTTATTTCGCACCCGTTTTTAGATCCCTACTACACAACGAGTGAAGAAGAACTGGAAGTGGCCAAACTAGCCAAACGTTTAAAATTAGATTTTGACGATGCGCTTCAGTATTTTGTAGCAAAAAAAGAAAAATATACGCTCGTTACTTTTGATAGAGATTTTCTTAAAGTAAAAGGCATTAAAGTGCTGTTTCCGGGATGAATGCTTCGAGCTTGAATGCGTTAAGTTCAGATGGTAGATGTTGACACTGTTCAATAGTTGGAGAGGTGGCCGAGTGGTCGAAGGCGGCGGTTTGCTAAACCGTTATACGGGTAACACCGTATCGGAGGTTCGAATCCTCTCCTCTCCGCCAGTTTTTTTAAAATCTTAAAAAAGAAAAAAGCACAATATAGGGTGCGAACCACACAAAGGTTTCATATTTTCTTCACTTAATCCCGAAAAAAAATTCCGAAGAGAGTACGTGAGGTAGTGTATGTCAGAAAATTTAAAGCAAAATTGGGTTTTTAGAGGGATCTATGAATTTGAGGATCCTTCCGGTTCAATCATAGCTGCACGAGTGCCACAACACCAGTCAGCGGATCTATTTGATAATACCGTAGTAGTTGTACGTCCTAATCAAATCGTGATTTTTCTTTATAAAGGGCAAATTGCGGACATTTTAGGACCAGGAACCCATACGATCAGCACAGAAAACACGCCTCTTTTAACTCGTCTTGCTAATTGGAAATATGGAATGCGGAGCCCTATTCGATGCGAGCTTTGGTTTTTCTCAGGAAGTCTTTTTCTGACTCGTCGCTGGGGCACTCATCAACCCGTAATCCATTCATTTAAGGAAGGCAATATACAAGTTAGGGCTTTTGGAAATTATAGTTTTAGAGTCATTAAACCTAAGCAGCTACTTTTAAAAATCATCGGAAATCGCACGTCTCTTGTCGTGAGCGAAGTAGAAGAGTGGATTCAGGGCTATATTGTTCAACATTTTTCGCAAGCCCTTCAAGGCATTCACTCGGTATCTGATTTAGGCACTAAACAACAAGCTGTTTCGGCTAAGTTGGTTCAGGAGCTGCAGTCTCAATTATCAAGTCTTGGCATTTCCGTTAGCGATGTGCAGGTTTTATCTCTGCTGCCCCCGCACGAAGTCATGCAAGCACTCAGTGCTCAAGCTGCAATGAATTTGGTAGGAGATAAAAAGGAGTATCTTCTCTACAAAGCCGCTAATAGTCTAGATAGCCTTCATGAATCTAGTTCGAATAATCCTATGCAGCTTATGATGGGAATGATGATGGGCAAATCTATTATGGGGACTGATTATTCAAATCAAAAACCTCGTGAAGCCCTTCAAAAGAGTTCAAATTCTTGCACTTGTCCTCATTGCCAGCAAAACAACTCTTCCCAAAACAAATTCTGTGGCCAGTGTGGAAAGGAGTTAAAATCATGAGCTTCGAACTTATTTGTGAATCTTGCGGTGCCGCAAGTGGACCCTCAGTAGGAATCTGCCCCTTTTGTAAATCGCTTCTGGTGCCTGAAGCCTCCAAACAGGTGTCTCCAGCGCTAAAAAGCCTAAAAACTCTTTTTTCAGAAGGTAGAATGGAAGAAGCTAGTTTGCTTGCGCGAGAGGCTCTAAAATCCAAAGAAGATATTTCCGAAAATGTGGAAGTGCTTTCAGTTTGCTCTCAAATCCTTTTTGAAGTCGAAGCACCTTCTTCCCAAATAAAAAGCATTTTAGCCAAAGCTTCGCTCATTGATCCCGACCACAAAGGGATTCAAGAACTTATGAATTTAGTCCATGCCAAATCGGCTATTTCAAATGGGAATCCTGAAGAAGGTAAAAAAATGCTGGAAAGCGTTTTAAAATCAAATCCAGCAAATCCTCATGCGCTTTTTCATTTAGCTTCTTACGTGAATTCTAAAGAGAATAATCCCGTTTTAGCTGCCGTTTATTTGGAAAAAGCATTGAAAGCTCGGCCTAACTTCTTAAGAGCTTGGGCTTGTTTAGCCAGTGTTTCCGCTCGAATGGATAAAACGCATATGGCCGAAAGAGCCCTTCTCAAAGCTATCAGCTTAGAAAAGAATCAAAACATGAAAGACTTTTTTAATAAACTTCTATTGGAAGTTCGACGAAACAGCCGTAAAGCAGCATAGAAGCTATGCCCCGTTCCTCTCCTCTCCGCCAGTTTTTTTCCAGAGTTCGTGAAGTTTCAAATATTTGATGACCGAGTACCAGGCGCTTAAAACACACCAAGTAAAGCCATGTTGTCCGTCTAGAAATCCCAACTGAAAAACATAACGTCGGATAAATAGAAAAGGAAACCGTCCCCAAATTAAAAAAGGATTAGTGCGTTTTCCTTTTTTAAATAGTTCCTCCGCCGCCAACGAAGTGTATTTATTAAATTTAAAAAAATAATCGCTCAGAGATAGATAGCTATAGTGGTGCACCGGTTTTTTAAGATGATTTACTCTTTCCGCGGTCTCAATTTCTTCGTGTACAAGATTCGAATTCATTTTCGCTTTTGTTCGATTAAATAATCTGAGTGGCCTACTGATAGTACCCGAGAACCTCATGGGCTTATTTAAAAAAACAAGCTGCCTAAAAATTGTAAACCCACCCACTAATTGAGACGATTCCAGATCTAAAACCCGACGTATTTCAAGCTGGCACTCAGGGCTCACCCACTCATCTGAATCGATATTTAAAATCCAATCATGGGATGCCAAAGAAATGGCAAACTGCTTTTGAGTTCCGTAGCCATCAAATTTTCTAAAGTGGCATTTCGCAGAAATTCTTTGGCACAAGTCTTCAATTTCTTTAGCTTGTTCGGACATCACAATAATTATTTCATCGCACCAAGTGACTGACTGAACCACTCGTTCAAAAAGCTCTGAATACTGATGGGCAAGAATCACCGCAGAAATAGGATGGTATTTTCGATTCATAACGTTGAAGCTCTCGACTCTAAGCGGTTTTAAGAAAAAAGGGAAATAATTCTAGGTCCATGAAACTCAACTCTCTCAAACCCAAATTCTTTTCTTATCCAATAAAAAGTTTCCTGCGAAAAAGCACAAACATGAGTGGGATCTTTCAAGTAATACCACTGACTCAGCTCTTCTGCTGAGGAGTGAAGGAGTGTCATGATAAAAAGAGCACCTTGGGGTTTTAAAAGAGATCGGAGTCTCTGAAATTCTTTTCTGGGATTAAAAAAATGCTCCACTGCTTCAGAAGAAAGAACAAAGTCGTACTGAGTTTGTAAGGGTTTTGTACCGGGCCAAAAAAATGGATCATAAAGAGAAATCTCATAGTTCATTTTTTTTAACATTTCAGCTAGAGCCGGTCCTGGCCCAGCTCCAAAGTCTAGGCCTTTGGCTCCGGAGGGAAAGTTCCGGCAGATGACTTCCATGAGAGGCCTAAGGAAATCCTGATATCTCGGATCCTCTACATTGTTGTTATGGCTCTCGTAGCGAGTTCTTTCTTCTTTTTCTGTGAGTCTCTGAGAAGGGTCAACAAAAACAAGATCGCAAGTAGGGCATTTGAAGAAGGTTCTCTTGAAGTTTATGGCAACAAAACTACAATCGACCTGCGAGCAAAGAGGGCAGGGAGAAATCAAGTTCATCCCTGTTGAATACCCCAAGAATCAAAACGTAACACCTCGGCTCCATCCGATTCATACTCAACTTGAATCGGACGACAACATACTTCGCAGTCTTCTACATACTCTTGATGTCCTTCAATCGAAGTGTCGAGAACCATCGAAATGGTTTCGTGGCAATAGGGGCAATTAAAAAACTGCTCGTGTCCCATGGGTCACAGAAGTTAAGGTGCTTGGTAATCAGCTCCGGCTTTTACTGCCATGCCTTCGTATTTACCACTCACATCCATTAGAACAGCGCCTAGCACGGGTATTCCTGGATAAACATGCATGAGCACTTTCAAATCTTGAATATCAGATTTTGTTTCCGCCTGAGCAATGGTTGCCAGAAATTCAGAGAGAGTGCTTTTCAAGCGGTTGTTTAGAGTGTCTTTAATGTCATACAAAAGAATAACATCGCAGTGAACATAGGATTTTCCCTGAAGCGTTTTGACATCTTTATAGCCCTGATGAATGGCTTTAAAGTTTTTGGATTCATACTTCCCCTCTTTTCGGAGATTTTCTAAAAACTCAGGAGTGAAGTACTGATAATCGATAAAACCCGTTTCAACTCCAGTTTGTTTCCCCATGAGTTGAACATCAAATTGATAATCGAGGTCCACTTCCATTGCGGGTCCTGCCTCAGTATTGGGATGGTAATTTTTAATGGTAGCTAAAAAGGAACCATCTTTAAGCATGGAGGTCGTTCTTTTTGGATTTTTATCTAATTTGAAATTTGCTTTCTGGCCCACAAGCAATCCGGGATCCGATGCAGTCGCAGCAACTGAAAACCAAAAACAAAGAAAACTCAGAATGGATTGTTTCATGACCTCTCCTTTTTTAATATTTTACCTTTGTTTTTGGACTTTTCATAAATTTGATTTTAAGGTTTCCCCCATGAAACCTGTTTTAAAGTGGGCAGGGGGGAAAACAAGTCTCATCCCCCAATTGGTGAAGCACTTTCCCAACCAGTTCAAACGGTATTTCGAACCCTTTCTCGGGGGAGGTGCCGTATTTTTGGCTTTGGGTGATTCTAAATATTCGGTCATTAATGATGTGAATTCAGAAATTACCAATTTGTACGAAATCATTCGCGACCAGCCCGTCGATTTGATGTCGGAATTAGATGGGTTAGCAAAAAAGTACTCGGAAAGCTTTTATTATGAACTCAGAGCCAGCGAACCTAGAGCTAAAGTTAAAAAAGCTGCCAGAACCCTTTTTCTCAATAAAACTTGTTTTAATGGTCTTTACCGCCAAAACTCTCGGGGGGAATTCAATGTTCCCTTTGGAAAACGACTTCGGATACCCAAACTGTATGATCGTAATCAGTTCCTAGAGGTTTCTAAAAAATTAAAAAAGGCCAAGCTTTTAAATTTAGACTTTGAAGAAGTCATAGACTTAGCCGGTTCGGGTGATTTTATTTACTGTGATCCTCCCTACGAGCCCGTCTCTGTTACTTCCTCTTTCAATGCGTACACTTTGGGAGGCTTTACAAAAAAAGATCAGATGAGGCTTCTGGAAGCTGCCGAAAGAGCAGTTTCTAGAGGGGCCCAAGTCGCTATTTCAAATTCGTCAGCTCCTTTTGTTAAAAAGCTATTCAAAAAATGGAAAGTTGTGACCCTCGTGTCTCGAAGATCCATCAACTCCAAAGGGGATCGGCGAGGCTTAATCGAAGAAATTCTGGCGAAATCCTACTAAAAACAAACAAGCGGGAGACCTCTCTTACAGAGAAGCTCCCGCTTGTGTTCCTATTTCCTGTTTTAACTTTGCTGATTTCTAAGTTGTTTTGCCAAGATGAAACTTGATGAAAACAGAAACCAGGAAAAACACATACTTCTACATCTACGGATACTTGTTATCAAAACATTGACTTATGATTGTACGTCTACTTTTACTACATGTTTATTGATAATGTCACTTATTTACTTATACTTACACTTC